>JAFGIC010000107.1 GCA_016929815.1 Deltaproteobacteria bacterium | reverse complement strand
ATTCTGTATCAAAACTTTTTTTTTAGGAGGAAAAAGTAATGAAAAAATTTTATTTGATTGTGCTGGCTTCTATTCTCTGCCTCGCACTTGTGGCGCCCGCCATGGCAAAGGTCACGACGGGCGGTATTATTTTCACGGATGTATTCCAGACCACATGGGATGAAAACTTTATGCGGAATACGGTAGGCCGTGCCAACGATGGTGACTTTGAACAATTCGATATACAATCTACATACGGCACCAGATGGTGGGTAAAGGCGGTGAACGATAAGAATGATGTCGGCGCTTACATCGAAGTTCGTGTCCTCGGTGAGAACAACTTTACGCATAATGCGGTCGGTCTGCCGGAAGGTCTTGAGGCCGACCAGATGTATGGGTGGTGGCAGATAAACCCCATGTTCAAACTTACCGTGGGGCAGCAGATGGAGTTCTTCAGCCAACTTAACACCTACAATTATTTCGGTTCAGATCACACCGCATATGCCGCGAGCAAGGGTTTCGGGAACATAGGTGGAAACAAGTTTCCCTCCGTGCGTCTTGATGCCAAGATATCTGACGCGATAACCATTTCAGGATTAATGGGTTATGCCGCGCTGAGCGGTGCCGCAGGTAGTTGGGGTAATTGGGACAATGAAAACACCACTCCAAGATTTGACATCGGCCTGGAGGCCAAAATTGGCCCTGTAACCATTTATCCTTCTTACGCTTGGCACGAAGTCCAGTATGACCGCGACCTGGCTTCAGCTGCGGGAACTGCGAATTCTGATGATTCGATTACGACATGGGGTTTTTCATTCCCGGCGGATGTAAGCTTCGGCCCGTTTAAATTAGAGGGTGAGTACAATATCGGTCAGAATCTGTCAGATTCGAACATTGATGTCGCCTATACTCAAAATCCAGGAGGTGTCTGGTGGGGTGGTTCCAATAGGCTAAAAGGTACGATGAATGGTTCAGGTGCTGCTTTGTGGGCTAATGTCGGCGGCAGAGCGACAGTTATCGACGCTGACTATACCGGATGGTGGCTAGCTGGGACCTACTCCTTCACACGGTCTTTAAAGTTTAAACTCGTTTACGGTCAAGAGGATGTCGAATATGACATTCCCGCCAGTATAGCACCTGCTTTTCCACTTGATACAGATAGAGATGGATGGACTGCTTCTATACAGTGGGTACCGGCAAAGGTTTTTTCGATCGCGCCCTTCTACGGTGTTTATGACCATGGCACAAGTAGTTTAGGTAGTGCAGGTGCATTGGCGCCGGTGGACCTTGGCGAAGTAAAACAGATCGGTGTAGAGTTCATGATCGTCTTCTAATAATAACCTTTAAGCAGTTAGTTGTTAGCTGTTGATAGTTAGTAGTTGAAGCCCCCTTTTCTTCATGGAGAGGGGGCTTTTTTATGGTCTTACTGGTTGAGGAGAAATGGGCAGCAAAGGCGCCGAACCTTATAAGGGCAGGCGTCGAGGACACCAACCATGTGCCTTTTCATGAAGTCCCATGCACGAGCAGATGGAGGGTCGATTACCGTATCGACCAATTTCGGTTTTCAAGTTTTTTCAAGAAGTCGTCCATATTCCGGGTGAGAAACAATCAAAAAAAACTATAGAGATGTATTGGAGGAGCAAGGTTGGATGCTTTATGTGAAAAAGTCTGAAATGAATTCAAGTAAAGGAAGTGTATAGAATCTGATTTCAGTATCAGTAATCATGATAATACCTCCTTTATAAAACCAATGAGATCACTGATATTAATCTCACTAATGGCATATTTTTTCCACCCATTGATTCGATCCTTCCGTTCCTGAAACGGGTTCGCATTATTCTCATAATCCAGGATATAAGACCAAATCAATTCAATATTATCTTTCTGGATTACTTCCTGATGATCCATTTAATCAAAGAACTGGCAGGCGTCCCGCCTACCCTACCAAGCAAAGATACCTCGGCAATTGAGCGGCGAAGCCACAATATATAAAATCGCAGAGCAATTTTATTCAAGATCCATTAAAACCAACTCGCTCTTAGGAGATCTTCCCACCCTTGCAGATTGTTTCAGCGCGGAGATGACAATTTCGGGTTGATTGTCATTATCCACATCTTTTATACAATAGCCCGTGATGGGCCCTCCGGCTATATCCCTGGTTTCCCACCTTGTGGAAAGGGCCGATCCGCTCCATAAGAGCAGGTGAAGCTTTCCTACGGAAAAGAACCTGGCCTTTTCCGCGTAGCGGCTTAGGCCTGCACCGTTTTTGGCAATCACAACCTCTTTTCTGCCGTCTTTGTCGGTATCGGACAGGAAAATTGGAGGAGGGTAATATATCCATCTTTCTACATTTCTTGTGGTTGAAGGGACTGCCATATAAGTGACGGTCCCGCCGAATTCTTCATCGCTGCGCCATATCTCCTCTCCTTTATCGTTAAACATGAAAAGTATGTTGGTTTCAGTATTCAGGACGAGCGTCTGAACGCTGTTGCCGTAAGCTATACTGCCCTGAACAAAGTTAAAGATATTGGCCATGGAGGGCAGGTTTAAGGTCTCCTGCCTTATAAGGTTATCGCCGTCTCTTTTGAGGATATATACATAGCGGGAGAAACCATCACTGACCCTTGTCTGTCCGAGCAGCGTCTCGCCCCTACCCGGAAGATCCACGACCCTTAAAAACTGTCTTTCTCTGTCTATCACTGGCGTCAACTGCCCTGAACGGTATTCCAGTATCATCGAAGAGGCGTCACTCTGTATCTGGCCGCTCACATATATCTCCGCTTTGCCGTTATTGTCAAGATCCGCCACCGAAAGGTACACGTAGTCGGGCGTCCAGCTTCCCTTCAAGGATTTAAAAAGGGCAAAGCTTTTCTCCGTCCACCGGTAGATATAGACCGTGTCATTACTGAGGACAATAAGCTCGTTCTTCCCGTCACCGTCAATGTCCCCCGAATCAACGCCCCTGATCTCATAATTAAAGGTCTGGGTATGGGCAAACTTCTGCTCCCAGGTGTCACCTCCCACCGGGATCAGTCCACCCGGCCCAACTTCCCGCTCTGAACCGCCCACTGGATATGTCTGGGGCCTCACCTGCCGGCCCAGGATCTTCGCGTTAATATCCTGCGCAAACTGGTTGACGGTCGGAATAACTTCATCCATACCCCTTGACTGATTAAAGGCGGTGATCAATTCCTCTCCCTTGGATACATTCAGTATCCTGGCGTCTATACTGACGCTCTCGCCGAAAACCGTCAGACTGCCGATGATAACATAATCCACATGGAGCGCCTTGCCTACATCTATTGCGTTCTCTTTGTTAAGGCCACCCTTGATGCCGGCAACCTCCTTTTTAACGACATCCTTTTCCAGTAATTCCACCTCCCCCTTCCATGCCAGCCTCGAGGAGATCATGTCCATAATCCCCTCCTGGAGGAATGTGAGATCCTTGTCGGCATTCATCTTAAAGGGAAGAACGGCAACCTTTTTGGGAGCCTTCGCGACAGAGTGGGTTACAGGCATGAGCAGCGCGATCATGGGGATCAGTAAAATCAATAATGCTCTTATATTAGTGCGTTTGATCATATCTTTACCTTTCATCTAAATAATCGGTTTTTTACCAAACAAAAAACGGGGTCAAGGGGTCAAGTTCTACCTTTAATTCTTTATAATTGCTAAGCATTTCCCTTGGACCCTTGACCCCTCAAATCCTTGAATCCTCTAAATTCTAATTGTTAACACTTCACTATATGATAGTCAATTTAAAATGTGACAGGCCAATTTCTTCTCCCGCCAGCGCTGATAATACCTTAAGGGCAGGATCAGGCCGAAAAAAGGTATCGTATACATGGCCGCTACAGTAGGCTCCAAGGGGCCGAAAAATTGTGATGAGAAGACAATGACCAGGACATTATTCATATTGCCCATACTGACGGCGGCTGCAATTTGATTTTCCATCCTGTCTTTTCTAAGAAACAGGAGCCCTGCAATCATGTAGATACAGGAAAGGGCGATTGCCACTAAAGTTGCCATCACGATCGTCACGGGATTATGGCGAAAATAATCGGCGTATTTTGAGAAAACCCCGAGATTCATGAGGGCGACAATGGCTAAGTGGAAGGGAAACTCCCTGCCCTTAGCCTTTTCCAACAGGCCTGGGAAAAGGAGTCTGAGACCCTCCACGAATAAGACAGGAATAAATATTACCAGACAAAGCATGCGGATCATGGATAGAAGGGAGATGTTTGTGGATTGGGCCATAAGTATTTTGATCAACAGGGGCAGGGTAAAAGGCGCCATAATCGAAGATAAGACCACCATAACCAGCACGAGGGCTGTATTCGCCCTTACGATATTAGAGATGAATGGGGCCGTTACCCCGGTGGAAATTCCAGTCAACAGTAAGGCCGCAACCGCATAGGACGGCAAGAGATAAAGAAACAGAAAATAGAGTATGACGGGGAGCACGATAATCTTGAAAAGGGAGAAGAGGAATATGGATTTGTAGGACCCTCTGAGAATCTTCCAGACATCGCCGATTCTAATGGACAGCAGGCTCAAGACAAGCAGAAACATCATCAGGTAGAGCAGGTAAGGTTGAAAATGGGAACCGAAACCGGGGAAAAAAATAGCAGCCAGCATGGACAGAAAAAGGACAAGCAACAGAATGAGGTCATTTATACGAAACATATTTTATTTAACAGGAGACCCTGGGATTACCCGGATTTTAATATTTTGCTGTTTTCCTATTGAGCCATCAAACGCGAGACATACCTGTGGTTATATCCGGCGTTTTCATGATTGGGGTTAATTCGCAGCGCTTCCTCAAATTGTCTGGCGGCCTCGTCCAGTCTACCCTGCTGAAGAAGAGCAACCCCCAGGTTATTGTGGGCGTCGGCGTTGCCCGGCATGATATGTAATGCATCCTCAAAATGCTCTATGGCTTTATTGAGTTCACCCTTTCGAAAAAAAGCGGCCCCCAAGTTAATATGGGCATCCGCATGATCCGGATTAATACTCAGGGCCTTGGCATAATGGTTAATGGCCTCATCAAGCCTTCCCTTATGAGACAGGGCAATCCCCATATTATTGTGCGCATCCGCAT
>JAFGIC010000106.1 GCA_016929815.1 Deltaproteobacteria bacterium | reverse complement strand
TGATAGGAATTACAGGTAATTTTGATAAAGAAGGAGGTAATTATGCTGTACTTCCATCATTGTACTTTCAACCCAGGGGTATAGCTACACGGGAGCGTGAATTTGTACAGGTCAGATCTTTTGAGAGTATGGCTCCCAGAATAGGGTACGATATCCATCCTGTATGGTGCAAGATTATTCCAGAAGCCCAGGCAATGCACCTGCCATTTCAGATCATGAATAGTAACCCATATCCGGTTAGAGCTCTTTTAGGTTTTGGAATAAACCATAGAATGTGGCCGGGCTCAGACTTCATGCGCGAAAGCTTGAAGAAACTCGATTTTATGATAGCTGTGGACCTTTTCATGACAGACACTACAAAACTGGCAGATCTTGTTCTACCCGCATGCAGTTCTTTTGAAAAAAACGATCTCAAGATCTGGCCATCGGGATACGCTTTCTGGACAAAACCTGCCATCAAGCCATTGGGAGAATCGCGTTCAGATTTTGATATCATTGTAGCTCTGGCAAAAAAATTAGGTCTTGATGACAACCTTCTCTTTAGCGGACAGGAAGCTTGTATTGACTGGGTATTTGAACCAGCCGGATGCAAAATCTCCGATATTAAGAACATTCCTGAAGGCCACGTTATCTCAAACGGGGGAAAGCCTTGCTACGAAAAATACAAACAAAAAGGATTTCCTACGCCGTCAGGTAAAATGGAATTCACATCATCATTACTTAAAGATGAAGGATATGATCCCCTGCCCAAATATTTTGAGCCGAGGCACAGCCCTGTTTCTTCACCTGAGATTAAAGATAATTTTCCACTTGTTTTCACGACAGGGGCACGTCTACCGATGTTCTTCCATTCAAGGACATTCCGATTACCCTGGACCAGACGTCTCAGACCTGAGCCTATGGCAGATATCAACCCGAAGGATGCGATGGAAAGGGATATATCTCAGGGTGATAAAATAGTTTTATCAACCCCGCGATCGAGTATTATGATAAAAGCGAACCTGACTGAAAAGGTTTCCCCCGGCGTTGTCAATATGCTTCATGGGTATCCGGATGCGGATGTTAATCAACTCATTGAACCGGATTATCGTGACCCAATTTCAGGGTTTCCGGGATTTAAGTCCATGTTATGTAATATAGAAAAGGCCCCTGTCAAATAGGAATAATTTATGGCACAACTGACGTTATCATTTGATTTTTCCCGCTGCTCCGGTTGTTATTCATGTGTGGTAGCCTGCCAGGATCAGAATGATTTCACTGATGATAAGGTCGCCCTTAGGCAGGTAATGGTGCATGAATCAGGACAATATCCATCTGCGATCATCTCTTATGTTTCAATATCCTGCTTCCACTGCGAAGATGCCCCCTGTCTTATGGCATGCCCTACCGGCGCTATCTTTAGAATAGAAAAAAACGGCATCGTGGATTTTAATCGTGAACTTTGTGTCGGCTGTCATAGCTGCGAGCTTGCCTGTCCCTTTGGATCACCGAAATTCCCGGAGGATCGATTGATGATAAAGTGCGACTTGTGCAGCATCAGGTTGGATCAAGGTATGGAACCAGCATGTGTCAGAGTATGTCCCACAGGAGCGCTCAGCTTTGGGACCCTTGAAGAGATATCGAAATTAACAACCAGGAAAACGTCAAGAAATATTTTATATCCATTTAATTAATTTCTTAAACTAAACTGGATATGTTCTGGAAATGCGAACAGACCGTCTCATAATACTCGGAAATGGTGGCGCGGCAATAAATGCCGTAAAGGCTATAAGATCAGCGGGACATGAAGGAGATATCCACATGATATCAGATAGTTCCGGGCCTGCTTTCAATCCGATGCTTGCGCCGTATTATCTGAAAAATATAATACCCTGGGAAAATTGCTTTCCTTTCGGAATTGATTTCTATAAACAATACGATGTAAAATGCTATTTTGGATCACCCGTAGTATTTGTTGATACTTTAAACAGGATTATTGTATTAAAAAACGAAAAGAGGCTACATTATGACAAATGTCTCATAGCAACCGGGGCGAGTCCGATCATGCCACCGGTTCCGGGACTAAGAGACTCTGCCAAGGCATTGCCTTTGCGAACCGCATTGCAAACCAAAACCATTGAAAGCGCAATTCCGAAGGCAAAGAAGGTTGCTGTCATGGGCGCTTCTCTTGTCGGAGTCAAACTAGCCGAAATTTTAAGGAAAAAAGGCCTGGAAGTTATCCTCCTGGATATCGCTCCGAACATACTTCCACAGGGATCACACCCCAAAACAGCAGAATTCCTTAGAAAATATATTATTCAACAGGGAATAGACCTGCGTTTGAGTTGCAATGTGGAATACCTCGAAGAGACGCAAAAAGGTTTTGTATGCCCTTTTCCGGAGGGCGAGGAGGAGATCGGCTTTATAGCGGTCTGTGCGGGAATAAAGCCCAATATTGCTTTTATCAATAGTTCTTCGATTTCCGTTGATCAGGCCATTCTGGTAGATGAAAAAATGAGAACATCTACGGACGGGTTATATGCTGCAGGCGATGTATGCCAGGGATATAATCCCATTTCCGGTAAACAGGAATGGCTTGGGACGTGGGTTAACGCCTGCTGCCAGGGAAGAACGGCCGGTCTGAATATGGCCGGATCAGACGCAATTTATCAGGGAAACATTCCTCAGCATATAAGCCCTCTTTTCGACTGGAGTTATGCTCAGATAGGTGATATTAAATGTAACGGAAACCACAAGGTGATATCCAAAGGTGATCCATTTAAGGGAGAATATTGTCTCCTCGTTTTTAAAAAAGACATACTCGTAGGAGCAAATCTCATTAATTGTACAGAAAAAGCTGGGATTATCAGGAATGCAATTCTCCGAAAGACAAACTTGAGGACAAAGGGCCTACTGAAACCATTTTCATATGAAAACATATTTTATGATTTTGTTTATCAATCATAATAATTAATCATTGCTGTCCAAAATAGTTATTCGGTTTTGCAACAAATCGCCGCTTAATAGAGAGCCCCCGCAGGCCGTCCTGCTGACGAAAATAGCGATAAAATCCAGAGAGGATATTACTGATTGAAAAAAATCATGTGGCAAAACTGTTTTTGTTCACCTATGAAAATTACTAGAAAAAGACTCCGAAGAGCTTTAAAAGGATGTGAAAAATGAAGGATAATTTTGATGAATTAGCGAATAACGGATTTCACCACTCCAATGAAATTGCAATACCCACATTTTGCGGTATGTGCGGTCCTGGTCCGGGATGTGGAATCTATGCCATTGTCAAAGATGGCAGATTCATAAGGATCGAGGGTATGAAGGAATCACCTCTGAACAAAGGAAAAAATTGTGCCAAGGCACATGCTGCTCCTCAATGGGTTTATTCCCCTCAAAGACTGAAACATCCAATGAAAAGGATAGGAGATAAAGGTGAGGGCAAATTCCAAAAGATCACATGGGATGAGGCATTAGACCTGATAGCTGAAAAACTAAAGGAACAGAAGGAAAAGTACGGCCCCGAATCTCTTGCAATACTATCACCTGCCAGAAGAAGTTATAGCGACTACTGTTACAGGTTCCTCATGGCCCATGGAAGTCCTAATTACGGGCACAGCGGCATATGCGCGATACAAAACTCTTTCTCTTTCGGTTATACCTTGGGTGCCACAAGGCCATTGGCGGACTACGCTAACACTGATCTTATCCTCCTATGGGGAAAGAACCCGGTTTATTCTGGCTCCAGCAAAGGAGGGACAAGACAACTATTGGATGCCAAGACGCGTGGTGCGAAGATAATTGCAATCAAACCCTCAATGGAACCGGATGCGGCCCTTGCTGACATGTGGATACCCATCCGTCCCGGTACTGACGCCGCCCTCGCCCTGGCGATGCTGAACGTGATTATCAGCACAAACCTTTATGACGCTGAGTTTGTAGCGAGATATTGCTACGGATTTGATGAGTTAAAGGAACATATCAAAAAATACCCCCCTTCTTGGGCGGAACCCATTACAGGTCTACCCGCGGAGATGATAAAGGAAGTTGCTATGCTTTACGGAAATGCCGAATCCGCTGCCATTGA
>JAFGIC010000105.1 GCA_016929815.1 Deltaproteobacteria bacterium | reverse complement strand
TGGAACATCTCCGATCATCTCGTACAGGACGTCAATCCTGATAAAGCCAATTATATTGGAAAGGGGAAGAACATAGCAGACTATTCCGGAAGGCTGGACCCCAATTTCGGCGGAGGAAGGACAGGAGACTGGATCCATATCAATTCCTTTGACTATAACGAGGTGCTGGATCAGGTTGTAATCAATAATTCCACTGACAGCGAATTCTATGTTGTTGATCACGGGGCCACCTTTGTGCCGGGCGACCCGGAGAAGAGCATTGAACTTGCCGCCGGGGAGGCCGGCGACTTTATCTTCAGATGGGGCAATCCCTGCGTCTATGATTCGGGAGACTGTCCGTACCTGACCAATGAAGGAACCGCCAGTTCCAATGGCAACCAGCAGCTGTTTTTTACTCATGACGTTCAGTGGATAAGGGAGAAGGAGATCACGCCCATGAAATGGGAGCTGCCCGGTGCGGGAAACTTCCTGATATTCGACAACGGCACCCGGCGTCCTGGAGAAACCCGCTCCTCGGTGCTGGAGATAAATCCTTATGACGGAGACTGGAGGAAAGGAGTATATATCCCTGAAGCAGAGGCCGGTTATAATCAGACACGCGGGGATTTTCATCAGCCCGAGCCGCAATCGGTCTCAAAACAGATCGTGTGGAGTTATCAATCAAATCTGCCCAACGCCTTTTACGGACACTATATCTCCGGATGCCAGCGTCTTCCAAACGGCAACACCCTGATTGACTCCGGCCCCCACGGCCATTTCTTTGAGGTGACAAAAGAAGGGGATGCAGTATGGGAATATATAAATCCAGTAGGGGACCAGACAAGGGGCGATTACGGAATCTATAAGATAATGACCGACGCAGCAGGCGCAGGCTTCAACTCTGTTTTCAGGTGCCATCGATACGGACCTGACTATCCCGGTCTTGCCGGCAGGGACCTGACACCAAAGGGAAAGATAACCGAGATCCATGCCAGGGAACCTGCCCGGCCGACCTATGTTGAACATTAGGAAAAGGACCCGTAATGTCCGGTCAGGATTTTGTATCATATTATAAAGCCTCCCCTGCCTGATAGGTCGAGTTTATGCAAAATCATAACCGGACATTACTGTAATTTTATTAAATGTGTCCCAATTTGCCCAAAAAGAAAAAACCCGGGGGCTGAATTCCGTTTTTCCCTTGACTCTCTGGCCTATTTATTCGATTATGCAAAAATTCATGTCTTATCAGCATTGCATTTTTAGCCCGGAGTTTTAAAAATCCTCCAGACATGCTTCATTCTTTTTTCATCAGGATTCTAGGGTTAAAAAATCAGCTTAAAAGATGAATTCAATTTATTAAGTGAGGGTAAAATTATGAGCAAATCGAAATACAAATATTTAGAACAGCCTATTTACATCGGCAAAGTGCGTCTCAAAAACAGGATTATGAAAAACGGGACAGGCTTTTTCTGGGATGAACCCGAGAAAAAAAGTGTAATAAATGACAAATATATTGCCTACTTTGAGGAATTGGCAAAGGGCGGCGCTGCGTTAGTGTCCTCAGCCACCGGTCCCCTTACCAGGGACCTGGATTCCCCTATCCCCGGTTGGAATATAAGGACGGACGAATATATCCCGGGATGGAAGAAGATGGCAGATGCAGTACATAAACACAACTGTCTGTTTTTCCATCAGATTTTCCATCTGGGTCCCATGCTTCCCCTCTTTGGCGAGGCCCCTGCCGGGGTTTCATCCTCGTCTTTATCAAGAGAGGAATCCCCCATACCACGTTTTCACAAGCCCAAAGCGCTTACTATCCCCGAGATTGAAGATATAATCCTCCTCTTTGGAGAGGGAGCGGAGAGGATGAAAAAGGCCGGCCTTGACGGTACGGAACTTAACGCGGGATGCAACCACCTGCTTAACAACTTTCTATCAAGGGCGTGGAACAAGAGGACGGATGAATACGGTCCCCAGAACATGGAAAACAGGGCAAGGATTGTTGTTAATATCATAAAGGAAATAAAGAGACGCAACGGCAAGGACTGGCCGGTTATTGCCCTTATGAACGCCCTTGAGGTCAATCTGAAGGACGGCATTACAATTGATGAAAGCAAGGAGTTCGCCCAAATTTTTGTCGAGGCGGGTGCCGATGCCATTGAGGTAAGGGGTGAATACTACAAATATGTTAACGATATCGAGAGGCGCACGAGCCTCCATTTCCCGGATGCATTTTTCTATCCCGGATACGAAGAAGAGCTGGATCCCCTTGTCTATAGAAAGGAATACGGAAAACAGGCCAATCACCTGATGGCAGCCGAGATAAAGAAGGCAGTAAAGGTTCCTGTTATCCTGGTAGGCAAGATGGACTGGATGAACGGCAATATCGCGATTAAAAAGGGCGAGGCCGACATAATAAGCATGAACAGGAGGCTTCTTGCCGATCCTGGTCTCCCCAATAAGGTATTTGAGGGCAGGGAAGAGGACATCAATCCTTGCAACTCCTGTATGACATGCTTTGATGCGGGGGAGCATTTCAAGCCTGTCATCTGCCGCATTAACGCGAACCTCGGCCATGATCGGGAATATGCGATCAAGGAGGCAAAGATAAAAAAGAAGATCATGGTTATAGGCGGAGGTCCTTCCGGACTTGAGGCTGCCCGTGTGCTGGCATTGCGGGGGCACAATGTTTCACTGTATGACAGTCAGCTTAAGCTGGGCGGCTGTCTGGCTCTTGCGTCTATGGTAAAGGGGCTGGAGAGGGAGGATATCCCCGGGACTATCAGATACCTCAGCACACAGGTAAAAAAGGTTGGTGTGGAGATCCATACCAGCACAAAGGTCACACCTGCCGTTGTTGACAAGGTAAAGCCTGATGTCATAATTGTCGCGACGGGCGGGACCCATAACATCCCGGATATCCCCGGCATAGACAGATGGAATGTAGCCACCAGTGAGAAGATGCACCACATGGGCAAGTTTTTTACCCAGTTCTTCTCCCCAAGGGCGCTGAGGAAACTTTCAATGATACCTTTTGCCATGAGGCCTTTTATAGGTAAGGATGTAATTATTATGGGAGGGAGGCTCCACGGATGTCAAACAGCGGAATACCTGCTGCATTTGAACAGGAGAGTAACCATAGTTGATGAAGGCACTGAAAAGGAACTTGGCGATGGGCTCCTGGATGTATTTATAAAACCATATCTTCTGTACTGGCT
>JAFGIC010000104.1 GCA_016929815.1 Deltaproteobacteria bacterium | reverse complement strand
CTGGTCGGGACGACTGGATTTGAACCAGCGGCCCTCTGAACCCCATTCAGATGCGCTACCAGGCTGCGCTACGTCCCGATTCTTAAAAATCAGATAATATAATAAAAGACAGTCATGTCAAGTTTAAAATCAGTCCTGTTGTGCAGAGATCCACTGAATATTATGCACATAAATATGTTCAAGCCCGCACAACAATAATAGCAATATTAGGTTTATTTCATGAATATAGCTGTTAATAAAGGTCTATAAAAATGCCTTAAAAATTGAAAACAGTGTATTTTTGTTATTCCTGGGTAAGGTGTAATCAAGTATTTTCAAATATTTCCTGGTTAAGGGATCAACCCGGGATGACGGGCAAGGGGATGATGCAAATTTCCGGCAGGATTCTGGCATGATGAATGCAGATATATCCGGTGACTGAATTTATTAACAATCATTTTCCCATAAATCCCATGAGCCGCACGGACTGCATCAGCAACAGAAATATAAAGATAGTTTCGTCATATCTTAATGAACAAACGGGACATTACGACAATCTGTTCCTTGATCTGCCTTACCCTGTGGATAGATACACCACACCTGAGGCCTTTTTCCTGAATGAAGATGAATGGACCACCAATGAAAATTTTCACACCATCCTCAGGAGGGGGAAAGAGATCTCGGGAGAGGCCTATTTCTATTTCAACTGTGGTCTTTCATCCGCACACCTTCGTTCCTGGGGCCGCTTTGAATATTTTGCGAGGATCTTTACAGGCCCTGATGACGGTTTTATGAGGGTGCCATTTTTTAACAGCAATATAAACGATACAAAGGAAATAGAGATAGTAATTCCCCCTATGTATGACAGGCCAACAGGAAGGATGAGTGCGATCCTTAAGATAGAATATCACGATGACATTGAAGTTAATAAGGAATATATTGTCGATTCCTACAGGAGAGGCCTGCTCTCATCCATCCCCATGGTCTGGGGCCTGAACCCGGCGCGTATAAGACAGCCTCTTTGCCCCTATGATCCTGAAAGGCTCTTTCACGAGGAGCCGGAGGTTTCATGTTACTCCCTTGATGCCAGGATGGAAGGCAATAGTCTTATTATAACCGATCCCCATGATGGAAGGTCCAGGATTGTAGGTAAAAAGGTAATCCTGAAATCTGAAATAGCAGCGGGAAAAAAATTGTTCCTCGGGAAATATCTCGATATAGATGAGGCATCAAAGGAGATCTCCGGCGACAGGACAGAGGCAGTCCTTATCACTGACACAATCCGGGGGGACGGTCGCATACTCTTCAGGGCCGGTGAGATATTCAAGGCGCCCTATTTTATCATGGAAATCACCTATGACAGGATCTCGCTTATAAATCGACTGACCCAGGCATTCAGATCGGGCGACCGGAATCATGAGGTCTCCGAAAAATTCCTGATAGACACTATCAACAGACTGAGAGAGACGATCAAGGGGAGAAACAGGGCCTATTATGCCCTTAAGCTGGCCAATGAAGAATTGAAGGAGGCAAAGGACTGGGTAGTTGAATATAACAAGACCCTTCAACAGAAAATTGACGAGAGGACAGCTGAACTCGTAAAGACTCAGGAGGAGATCCTGGCATTGAACCGCGGGCTTGAGGAAAGGGTGAACAAACAGGTTGAGGAATTAAAGCGATATAATGACCTGAGACGCTATCTCTCGCCTAAACTTACTGAAAAGATATTGTCCAGCGGCGGCATCCTGGGCGGTCAGCCTCAGAGAAAGATGATGACGGTCATATTTTCGGACATAAGGGATTTTTCCACCATTACGGACAGCCTCGAACCGGAGGAACTGTTTCAACTGCTTGATAAATACCTGGCCGAGATGACGGTGCTTATCCATAGATACGAGGGGACTCTCAACAAGATAATAGGGGACGGGATGCTTATTTTTTTCGGCGACCCCATACCCATGGAGGACCATGCAAAGCGAGCCGTTTTAATGGCTGTAAATATGCAGAAAAAGGCGAACGAGTTAAAGGATGAATGGCGGCATTTCGGCTATGAATTCGGGATGGGCATAGGAATCAACACAGGCTATATGACCGTGGGAAACATCGGATCCGATATGCATATGGATTACACGGTAATCGGCAACCAGGTGAATGTCGCTGCCCGTCTTGAATCACTTGCAAAATCAGGGCAGATACTGGTCAGTCAGAGGACATATAGCAGGGTGAGCGATATTGTGGATGCGGAAGAGATAGGCGAGGTAAAGGTAAAGGGAATCCATACGCCGGTCATTACCTATAATATAAAGGTAAAATAGGGACGCAAGGTAAACCATCAAGGCCTTTTTATATAAAAACCGCAATTTATTTTCCTGTAGAGGCCCCGATTGCAATTATTAACTTGGTCTGTCATCTCAGAATCAACGTCTGAAAGCAGTGTACCTTAAATAAACATCCTGAATAATCCCATATTAAATTTAACTTGCAATAATATCTAAAATAATGGGATTATAACAAACTAACATGCCTGCTGTTTTGTATATTACAGCTTGATTTATATATTGATCAGTAGATGTTTCTCAGAATGGAGGGTCCTGATGAATAAATCAACAGCGGCAAAGGCCATATCAAAGATCCTGCATTCCAAGCCCTCGGAGGCATTAACAGGAGATGAGCCAAGACATTATATTTGATGTCATAGGGAACACCAGCGCCTTTTCACTTATGGGTGAAAGCAGCGGTTATATGATCACGGTCAACGACCATATATACCTGCTTGAATGCGGGACGCCCATATTCCCCACCCTGGGCTATAAGGGGATAGGAGACGTCAGGGGCATCTTTGCCTCCCATTCTCATGAGGACCATAAAAGATGGTTTACGGATATCGTCCTTTTTACCTTTTATAATCCTCTTTTAAAACATAAACTCAGGCTCATTTCATCAGAGGTGGTACTTGAGGAGTTTTCAAAGAATTCCAAGGCCGCCCTTGAGAGGTCCCTTTCATCCGATTCCAGAAGGATAATCGATATCCCCTATGACACCATGGTCAACGAGAGGCTTATCGGACCTCGAAGCAAATATTTTATAAGCCTTAAGCCCTGCAAAGACGGCTATAAATACAACATTGAAGACAGGAAAGGGGATGTCATCGGCCCGGAAAAGGCAAAGATATTCATCAATCCCGCAGCAAACAGGCCGCGCCTTCTTTTCAAGGATGATATCAGCGGTGAGTGGGTTGAACCTGAGAGTTATTACCCCTTCAGTTCACAGGTATTTTATGAGGAAGACCAGAACCTTTTCAACGATGATGCGGCGGGACTTACCGTCAAGGCCATAAAATCATCCGTCTGGCATGGCGTTCCATCGATTGCCTTCAAGTTCATGACAAAAAATAACTCGATGCTATTCAGCGCCGACACCGTATGGAAACCGTCATTGTGGAAAGAATTATATGAAACCTACAGACCG
>JAFGIC010000012.1 GCA_016929815.1 Deltaproteobacteria bacterium | reverse complement strand
GAAGGACTTTTAAAAAAGGTGGTGATCATTTACAAAAAATGATCATGTGCCGCCCATGCCATGTGAATCGATAAACAATGACACTATCGCAGCCGTATCTACCCCCCATGGCAAGGCAGGGATAGGCATCATACGTATAAGCGGCTTAAGGGCAAAAGAGATAGCGAAAAAGATATTCAGGCCCCGCAAACCGATACTGGAACTTGAGAGCCACCGTCTTTACCTGGGCCAATTAATTGATCCAGCCGACGGGCAGATGCTCGATGAGGTATTTCTCTCCTACATGAAGGCCCCTGGTTCCTATACCAGGGAAGATGTTGTTGAGATAAATTCACACAGCGGTCATGTCCTGCTTTCAAAGACACTTCAGATTGTAATTGATGAGGGCGCCCGGCTTGCCCGGCCCGGGGAATTTACCTTCCGTGCCTATACAAACGGAAGGATAGATCTCACCCAGGCGGAGGCCGTTATGGACCTGATAAATTCAAGGTCCGAAAGGGGTCTGCTTCTTTCCTCACGCCAGATCAGGGGTGAACTAAGGGACAGCGTCAGGGGACTTCGTGATAAACTGGTAGGAGTTCTCGCGCGCATAGAGGCGTCCATAGACTTCCCTGAAGATGAACCGGGCCTTTTGCCGAGGGAAGAGACGGCTGAATTTATTGAAAGGGATATCATCGGACCTGTCAGCAGGTTTATCAATGCATACAACCGCAGAAAGATGTGGATGGAGGGCGTTGAGACCGTGATTGTCGGGCGCGTGAATGCCGGCAAATCAAGCCTTCTTAACCGCCTTATCAATGAAGAGCGTTCGATTGTCACGTCCGTCCCTGGGACAACCAGGGACATCATAGAATCTACAATACATCTTAAGGGGATACCCTTTAAAATCATGGACACCGCGGGCATCAGGGAAGGCAAGGGGAGGATAGAAAAGATAGGCATCAAACGCAGCGAGCAGAAACTCGAAGATGCCGACCTGGCGCTGGTGATGATTGATCACAGCAGGCCCCTTAACAGAGATGACCACAGGATACTCGCGAAGTCTGACAGGGAAAAGAGCCTTGTAGTGATAAACAAGATAGATCTCCCCTCTAGGCTTGATGAAGACGAATTGAACGATCTGGTAAAAGGTATGACCGTCTTGCAGATATCCACACTTACCGGTGAAGGGATTGAGCGTCTGTTGGATATCATTCCTGAAAAGGTCCTGGAAAAGGACCCTGACAGTATTGCCCTGTCTCCTGCCCCTAACCTCAGGCAAAAGGCTGCTTTTGTAAAGGCCCTCGATAATTTTACGAGGGCCTTTACAAATTTAAGACAGGGTCTTCCCCTGGATATCGTCGCCATGGATATCCGGGAAGGGGCCGATGCCCTGGCTGAGATAACCGGCGAGACAACAAATGAAGACATCTATGACAAGATATTCAGCGATTTCTGTCTCGGAAAGTAGGTGAAAGATATTCCCTTACCTGTTTTATGGCGCAGTATTTACCGCACATTGTACAAACATCCTCCTCTAAAGGAGGGCTTTCTCCGCGGATCTTCCTTGCCTTTACAGGGTCAATGGCGTATTTCATCTGGGCCTCCCAGTTAAGGACCTTTCTGGCCCGTGACATCATAAGATCTCTTTCCATGGCATACCTGTTACCTCTGGCTATATCCGCCGCGTGGGCTGCTATTTTTGTGACGATGACTCCTTCCCTTACGTGTTCAATTGTGGGAAGAGAAAGATGTTCGGACGGAGTCACGTAACATAAAAAATCGGCCCCTGCCTCACCTGCGACAGCACCGCCTATGGCACATGCTACATGGTCATAGCCGGCTGCGATATCCGTAACAAGAGGACCAAGCACATAGAAAGGCGCGTGATGACACAACTGTTTTTCCAGAAGTATGTTTGCCTTTATCTGGTTCAGGGGGACGTGTCCCGGACCTTCTATCATGACCTGTACATCCTGGTCCCATGCGATTTTGGTAAGCTCGCCCAGGGTCATGAGTTCGTGGATCTGCGCCCTGTCCGTGGCGTCCGCAATGCATCCCGGCCTGAGCCCGTCGCCCAGGCTGAGGGTTACATCGTGCTTTTTGGCTATTTCAAGGAGTCTGTCATAATTTTCATAAAGTGGATTTTCCCTGTCATTGTGGAGCATCCATGCGGTCAAAAAGGCCCCCCCGCGGCTTACAATATCGGTAATCCTGCCCTGTTTTCTCAGAGACTCAAGGGCAGCCCTGGTAAGGCCGCAATGGACCGTGATAAAGTCCACACCGTCTTCTGCCTGTCTTTCAATGACCTCAAATATCTCGTCCACGCTGAGTCTTACGAGGGCGCCCTTGTCGTTCACCGCCTTTATCACGGCCTGGTATATGGGCACTGTGCCTATGGCCACACTGGATTCCCGGATCACCCTCTTCCTGATAAGATTGATGTCTCCGCCTGTGGACAGGTCCATTACAGTGTCGGCCCCTGCCTCCACGGCTGTCTTTAACTTGGCAAGTTCTTCTTCCAGGGACACCCTGTCAGAAGATGTCCCTATATTTGCGTTTACCTTGATAAAGAGTCCTTCTCCTATGCCGCAGGGGACAAGGCCGTTATGTCTGACATTTGCGGGTATAACAACGCGACCTTCAGATATCCTCTCCATGAGATTCTCAACATCCACATGCTCTTTCTCAGCAACAATTTTCATCTCAGGCGTTATTATGCCGGCCCTTGCTTTTTTTAATTGTGTCATCTCGTCTAATATCCTTTACTTTTAATTAAATGGTGAAACCGTCCCCGGCCCCTTTCCGCAGGAATAACCGTTTTCAATGGCGCGTCTTGTAAATTCATGGGCAAGGCCCGTTGCATCGACGATATTATTGCCCATTGCCAGGAAGCAAGCAAGGGATGATGAAAATACGCAGCCTGTGCCATGGGTGGTCTCAGTGACAATCCTTTCTCCATGGAACCTGTGAAAGTCTCTTCCGTCATATAAAAGATCCATGCAGTTCCCCGCAAGATGTCCGCCTGTAATAACAACGAGCGGTCCCATTTTTTTCAATTCCAGGGCCGCCCGTTCCATATCTGCCGGTGTTTTGACCCTGCCGCCTGCAAGTATTTCCGCCTCATCGAGGTTGGGTGTTATTACATCTGCAAGGGGCAGCAGCATCTCCTTGAGCAGTGATATTGACGATGCCTGTATCAGGTCGCGTCCGGTGGACGCCTTCATGACAGGATCAAGAACTATATTTTTAAGCCCATGGGTTTTTATGATTCCTGCCACTGTCTCAATCACCGGGGCGGATGAAAGCATGCCTATCTTGACGGCATCCGGAAGGATATCCCTTGCAACAGTCTCTATCTGCATGGCGATGAATTCAGAGGGGATCTCATGAATCCCCGAGACGCCCCTGGAATTCTGCGCCGTGACGGCTGTTATTGCCGTCAGGGCATGGCACCCCAGACCGGTTATTGCCTTGATATCCGCCTGAATGCCGGCGCCCCCGCATGAATCGGACCCTGCTATAGTCAATATGTATTTCATGCTGTTATTATGAATCTTCCCCTTCGCAGAGATATCATCCAAATTATATAACACACTTCCCATAAGTTTCATCAAATAATTATGAGTGTCAATCTAAATCACTTCCTGTTTCATGTAATATTGACTTGAGCCCCTTTAAACATGTAGTATAAAAATAGATTTCACAACATGATGGGGGTTTAAAGTCCTTTTATCTCCTGGAGATATAATTATGAGAAAATTTCTAAAATTATTCCTGTCTCCTAATTTTGTTTCGATAAGCGTCTTTGTTATCCTGTTTGTAATTGTCCTTTTCATTACAGGCGTCACATTCCTTGACATGATAGAATTAAAGACTTTTGATTTAAGGTTTAAATGGCGGGGGCATAAAACGCCATCCCCGGCAATAGTAACCGCTGTCATTGATGAGGAGAGTCTTGATAAAGAAGGCAGGTGGCCATGGCCCCGCAATAAAATAGCCGATCTGATCAAAAAGCTCTCCGATGACGGGGCAAAGGTTATCGCCTTTGATATATTTTTTACAGAGCCGGATAATAACAGCAATCTGGAGTTTTTAAATTCTCTGGATGAGGAGATCAGGGCATTAGACATCCGGAGCCAGGGTCTGCAGGCATTTATTGAAAAAAATAAAGTCAAGGCGGACAATGATCTTGCGCTTGCAGAGGCCATCAGTGAGTCAAAGGCCAGGATTATACTCTCCTATTATTTTTATTCATCAAAAGAGGCCCTTGGTTATGAAATAGATCAGGAGGAGATCAATAGCCGTATTGCAACGATAAAAGGTTCTCTTTATACAAATATTCAATATGAAAAGAAGACCACTGATTACGACCCATTTTTTAAGACAAAGGATTATTATGCTCCGGAAGTAAATCTGGAGATGTTCAGTCAGGTCGCCGCATCTTCAGGATTCATTAATGAAGAGACTTCGGATGATGGGGTTGTCCGGAATTCTCCCCTTGCAATAAGATTGGGTGAGGATATTTTTACCCCATTTTCCGTTCAATGCGCATGGCAATACCTGGACAAACCGAATCTGATATTAAGGGTTGCTGAATATGGGATACAGGGCATTGAGGTTGGCGATACGTTTGTCCCTACTGATGAATCCGGAAAATTGCTTATTAACTACCTTGGAGAGCCAGGGACATTATTTCCGAGGTATTCCATAACCAAGATCCTTAATGATCAGTTTCAGAAAGGTTCCTTCAGGGATAAACTGGTTATAGTGGGGTCCATTGCCACGGGCGCCCATGACCTAAGAAACACCCCCTTCAGCGGGGAATATCCGGGCATGGAGGTGCATGCCACTGTTGTCGATAATATCCTAAGAAATGATTTTATCAGTAAACCCGAATATGAAAAGGCATATGATATCCTGGTCATCATCATCCTGGGGGCGCTGATTGGCATTATAGTCCCGCGTTCCGGCGCTATAATGGGATTGTGCTTCACCGCGGGCCTGGTCGTTGTCTATATTCTGGGGAGCAGGTGGCTTTTTTCCCAATATGGACTCTGGGTAAACATGGTCTATCCCCTTCTTACCATAGTCCTTACTTACATTTCACTGACAGCCTATCGATACCTGGTGGAAGAAAAGAGCAAGCGGTTTCTCCACTCCACCTTCTCGAGCTACCTCTCTCCGGAACTTATACAGGACATGGTAGCCAGCAACACGATGCCTGAGCTGGGCGGAGAGGCAAGGATGCTCACGGCCTATTTTACCGACATACAGGGTTTTTCCGTATTTTCGGAGAAGCTGACAGCCCATCAACTGGTTGAGCTCCTTAATGAGTATCTTTCTGCCATGACGGATATTATCATCAGGGAGAGAGGCACACTTGATAAATATGAGGGGGATGCCATCATAGCCTTTTTCGGGGCGCCGATGCATATACCCGATCACCCCCTGCGGGCGTGCAGGGTGGCTGTCACCATGCAGAGCACGCTTCTTAATCTCAGGGAGAAATGGAGGTCTGAAAAACTGCTGCCTGGAGCGCCAGAGAGAAACATTAAAAAGGCGCCGCCTGAAGAATGGGTGCCCGGTGATAAATGGCCGGGTGTTGTGCATGAAATGATGATGCGCATCGGCATCAACAGCGGTGAGATTGTTGTCGGGAACATGGGCAGCTCAATGCGCATGAATTACACTATGATGGGTGACGCTGTGAACCTGGCTGCAAGGCTGGAGGCAGGCGCCAAGCAGTTCGGCATTTATACATGCGTAAGCGAATTCGCCCTGAACACGGAGTACATCAATGAAAAAGGCGAAAAAGAGAGGGCCATGGATATGGTTGAGGCCCGATTTATTGATAATATAACGGTTGTGGGGAAGTCCGAACCGGTTAAGATCTATGAACTCTGCGCCATGAAAGGAGGGCTCACAACTCAGGAAAAACGGCTTTTTGACATATTTGACATGGGGATCCATTATTATCGCAGGATGCAGTGGGATGAAGCGATAAAATATTTCAGGGAGTCCTATAAGATTGAAAGAATACCGGAGGCGGCAACAAACCCGTCAGAGGTCTATATCAGGAGATGCATGGCCTTTAAAAAGAACCCGCCTGTTGCCCCAGGACAAAAGTGGGATGGCGTGTTCAGGATGACGAGGAAATAAGAATTAAAAAGTCTTCATGCTGTCAATCATAATTGTGACAGGGCCGTCGTTCAATATGTGCACATCCATCATCTCCTGGAACCTGCCGGTGGCAACCTTGAGGCCCTTTACCTGAAGGAGGTTTATAAAATGTTCATACAGCCCCCTTGCCGTATCAGGCCTTGCTGCCTTTGCAAAGGAGGGCCTTCTGCCCTTCCTGCAGTCGCCCCACAGGGTGAACTGCGAGACCACAAGGGCGCTGCCGCCGATATCAATAATGGACAGGTTCATGAGGTCATTCTCATCCGGGAAGATCCTCAGATTGGCGATCTTGTCAGCCAGGTATTCTGCGTCCCTTTCAGAGTCATCTTCGCCCACGCCGAGGAAGACCAGGAGCCCCTGTCCGATTCCACCGACTGTCTGGCCGGCCACATCAACCCTTGCGTTTTTTACTCTCTGTACTACTGCGCGCATATTTGACACCTCATTACTCTGTTGCCAATACGATAAAAACCTACTATCTTACGTCAATGAACCCAAGCATCATACTCATAAACCCCTGGATCTACGACTTCGCGGCCTATGACCTCTGGTCAAAGCCCCTTGGGCTATTATATATCGCAGGTTATCTGAAAAAGCTAGGGCTTGATGTTCATTATATCGATTGCCTTGATGTGTATCACCCGGACATGGTGACCGGGAATTCCATTCATCATGCAACCCGCCGCAGATACGGGACAGGGAAATACTGGAGGCAGGCGATCCAGGCCCCGCCTGCCCTCAGTCACATAAACAGGATCTACAGCCGTTACGGCATCACAAAAGAGCTGTTTATCAAGGAGCTGCAAAGGATTCACTCACCCTCCGCCATCCTTGTCACATCCCTCATGACATACTGGTATCCCGGTGTTGTTGAGGCAATCTCCATTGCAAAGGAGATACATCCCCATACACCGGTAATCCTGGGAGGCATATATGCACGCCTCTGCGAGGGGCATGCAAAGAAGCGCTCCGGGGCGGATCATGTCTCTACCGAGACGATCCTCCCGGATATGGATTCTATCCTGAACCTTTTAAAGGGGTTCGACATCCCGGTCCCACGAATCCCGGCGGATGATGTAACACCCATTTACCCTGCCTTTGACCTCCTGAACAAACCCGGGTATGTCTGCATTATGACTTCTACAGGGTGCCCTTACCGCTGCCGCTACTGCGCAAGCAGCTATCTTTATCCGGAATTTACACGGAGAGATCCCTTGGAGGTGAGGGAAGAGATAAGGTTCTGGAACAGGGAATACAGGATTTCCGATTTCGCATTCTATGATGATGCACTGCTTGTTAAATCAGAAGGATATGCAGCCCCAATGATGGAAGGCATCATCAGGGATCAATTAAAAATAAGGTTTCATACTCCCAATGCCCTTCATGTCAAAGAGATATCACGGGAAATCGCCGGGCTTCTTTATGCCTCAGGGTTCCGTATGATCCGCCTCGGATTGGAAACATCAGACATAGATCGGCATAATAACCTTGATAACAAGGTGTCTGAGGGTGATTTTGAGAGGGCAGTTCATAATCTCTTAAAGGCAGGGTTTAAAAGACAGGACATTGGGGCCTATGTCCTGATGGGCCTTCCGGGCCAGTCGATCAAATCCGTTGAAGACACCATCAGGTTTGTCGGCGCTGTCGGCGCTGTCCCCTATCTTGCCGAGTATTCGCCCATACCCCATACGTCCCTGTGGGATGATGCGGTAAAGTCGTCATCCTATGATATTTCAACCGAACCACTCTTCCATAACAATACCATCCTTCCCTGCTGGGATGAAGACAGGAGGCAGAAGGTCCCGGGCCTCAGGCAGATGGTAAGGGAGATAAGACAGGAAGCGATTGCATGATTACATGCCCTTGTATCTGTCTGATGCCCGGACATCAGGGATGTTAACAAATGTTGGTTTACTTCATCTCCTTGTCGGCGCTGTCATCATAAGACGCCAGGGTAGGCGATTTATCCATGGAATTATCGGCCTTGTCTTTGCTGCCTTTTCTTCCGAACCTGCGCCACACGTCTCCCGCATGGAAGCACTCCCAGCCCCACCTGAGCCACCTGATGAGGGACCAGGCAAGCCAAAGCGCCCAGGCAAGCATCAGGAACCTGAAGACCATAAGGTGGAGAGAAAGGACAGCCGGACGGGGCATCATGGCACCTATCCTGTCTTGGGTCCAGTGGAGATAGAAGTCGGATGAATCATTCCCGGATATCTGCATATCGGGGATACCGAGGAGCCCCTGCTTGATCGCAATGTAAAGCCCGACCAGGGCCGCTATTGTCCACATCACCAGGAAGACCTGGGTTGCATCAAAGGCAAACCAGCCTTCAGGCATGGGCCTTTCCTTTCTCTGGCCCAGGGCAAGGAACCAGCCCACGATCATGATTGCAATAAGGGGATGCACCTGCGTCAGGCCCAGGCCCAGGAGGAGCCAGTGCCTTGTCTTCAGGGGTGTCCATCCGACCCTGCCGAGGGCCAGGGCAAAGATTACAATTACAACAAGATAGGACCAGAAGAGGACCGCAGGCCCCATCCTCGGCCCGAAGGTCCACAATACCCAGCGGTTCCGCGGCAGTTCTATGGTGACATCGGCATTGACCGCCTGGTCACCTATCCGTATCTCAGAGGCCCTTACCAGTATGGAAGAACCCGATGCCTGGTTCCATCCTATGTCCATGGTGTTGGAGCCTGGTTGAAGCGGCAGGCTTATCTCCCTGCCCTGGGCCGCAATGGGCTGTTGAATCCCCTGGATGGATATGTGCTGGACCTTTGCGCCTTCAGGAAGGGTGACCTTATGCTGCCCGCCCTTGCTTGTGCGTATGTTCATGGACAGGGTGGCACTCGTGAGGCGTTCTCCGGGAGAGTAGGACAGTGAGGCGCTGTCGATAGTAACCACCTGTCCCTGGATTGCCTGGGGCCTGGTGATGTCTATGGTCAGCTCCTCCCCTGGCCAGGGCTGCCATTTGGGCCGATAGGACCCTTCATCATCCTCTTTGTGTATTACAGGTACCCCTGAATATTCGCAGTGCCATATGGCGCTTGCCTCCACTGCCCACACCTCGGTCCATGATACAAAAGGCGGGGCCTTAAGGGTAAGCGAGGCCTCCTTTTTAAGGGTTGAATCCCACCGTATCTCCTTTGCATCAGGAGCTATCTGGATATGTGCCGTCCCGTCCTCGACCCTGATGCCCGCGGTTGTAACGGACTCGCCTTCAATAAGCGGTATGGATAGGATGGCCGTGGCGTTCTCGGAGGTAAGCCTTGTCACCCTGGTGCGCACCTGCCAGTCCAGACCGAGCGATATGATCCTCTCTACCTGAAAAAAGGGCTGTATGGTTGTTCTCTCCGCTGCCTCTCCCTTGTCGGCAGAGGCCTTTTCCTTTCTGATAAGCTTTATGCCTGATTCCGCCCTGCCTTCATTGTCAATCCCCTGAACATCCCAACCATTGCCGGAGAATGTTATCCTGCGCGGGGCCAGGGGAAGGGGGATCTGAAAATCATTGACCGCCGTGATCCGGCCCATGAGGGTAATGGTCCGTGTCCCCTGTTGCACCAGGAGTTGAAAAGTGCCGTTGCCGTCCCTCATGATACCCTTTGCAGGAACTGATTCAATGAGGACCTGGTCAGGGAGCCAGGTGTCCAGGCCGCCGGGGAGGGGGATGACGGTATCCGCCGCCGCGTCCACCTGGAGGGTTATCCGCAGGTTGTCGCCGGTTGCGGTTATCTCCATCCTGGGGATGTCCGCGCAATAGGGCAGGCAATCCGGTTTTTCAAGGAGCCTCTTCTTCAGTTC
>JAFGIC010000103.1 GCA_016929815.1 Deltaproteobacteria bacterium | reverse complement strand
ATGAAATGATAAAATTTAAGGGTTTATGATTATAAGAAATAATTAGATCACGCCCTCATTTTTTGGCCTTTCCGATAATCTTTTTTATTAACATGTTTGCATGAAACAATAAAAAATGTTAAGAAATCACAGGATATAAAAAATCAAAATGGAGGGATTATCATATGTTCTCAAAAACTCAGCTCAATAAATATTCCGACATACTCATATGGGGCCTGAAAAAGGCCCGCACAAATAGATTTAAAAAGAATGACAACATACTCATAAGGTATGACATGTCGGCTGTTAAACTTGCAGAGGTGCTTCATGCAAGGTTGCTCGACATGGGTATGAACCCGATACTACGGATAACCTCCAGCGCACAGATGGAAAGAAATTTTTTTGAAAAGGCAAACAACCGCCAGCTGATTTTTCAGACTCCCGGAGAAAAGGAGTTATATGAAAACCTCAACGGCGGCATATATCTTCATGCGCCTGAATCACTCACTCATCTCAGGCATATTGATCCGGGCAGGATCGGCAGAACGGCCGTGGCTAGAAAGCCCTTAAGGGATATCCTCTGGAAAAGGGAGGAAGATGGTCATTACGGATGGACGCTGTGCATGATTCCTACCCCTGATCTCGCAGAAAAAGCCGGTCTTTCCATGAAAGAATATACGGGACAGGTAATAAAGGCATGTCTTCTTGACAAAAAGGATCCTGTAAAGGAATGGGATAATATATTTGAAAGCGCCGTACTGATAAAGAAATGGCTGAACCGCATGGATGTAAAATATTACCATGTTGTTTCAGATTCAATAGACCTTATTATTACACCTGGCCAAAAGAGGAGGTGGATCGGGATCTCCGGGCACAACATACCTAGTTTTGAGCTGTTTATTTCACCTGACTGGAGGGGCACGGAGGGCGTATATTATGCCGATCAGCCTTCCTTCAGGGACGGCAATTATGTGGATGGCGTAAAATTTACATTCAAGAAAGGGAAGGTAGTAAAAATAGACGCTAAAAAAGGAAAAGATTTTGTAGTCAAACAGTTATCCATAGATGAAGGGGCTAACAGGGTAGGGGAATTCTCTCTGACGGACAGACGCTTCTCAAAGATAAACAAGTTCATGGCAAATACGCTCTATGATGAAAACCACGGAGGTCGTTACGGAAACTGTCACATTGCTGTGGGTATGTCATATTCGGATACCTTTAAAGGCGATCCGTCTAAGCTGACAAAGGAATTAAAAGACAGCCTTGGCTTCAACAACTCAGCACTGCACTGGGATCTCGTCAATACTGAAGACAAGACAGTTACTGCCCATCTCGGATCAGGAAAGAAAATAGTTATTTACGAGAACGGGATTTTTACCTTGTGATAGAAAATTCATTTGTTCATATTCAGGGGATAGGACCAAAAACAGAAAAGGCCATATGGCAGAAGGGTATTATCGACTGGAAAGGTTTTTTATCCCACAGCGGGGTAGTCATATCTGCGGGGAAAGATGCATTTATCCGCGCCCAGTTAGAAGATTCTGTAGCACATTATGGCGATATAAAATATTTTGCGGATAGGCTTCCGGCATCGGACAGATGGAGGATGTTCGGAAATTTCAATGAGAGGTCCGTATATCTGGACATTGAGACCTCAGGGGACTATTCAGTACCTGATACAATAACTGTAATAGGTCTCTACGACGGCAGTAATGTCTATACCTTTGTAAATGGTAGAAACCTGCACGAGTTTGAAATAGCTATTTCAAGCTATGATCTTGTGATCACCTTTAACGGCAGCGGCTTTGATCTTCCCATAATAAAGAAATATTTTCCAAATATATCCCTGCCTGCCTGCCATATTGATCTGAAATTTCTACTTAAAAGACTCGGATATTCAGGCGGATTAAAAAAGATCGAAAAAGACCTGGGTATAACTCGCGACGACTCCATTGAAGGCATGAATGGATTTGACGCAGTAAGGCTCTGGAATGCCTACACATGGGGAGATAAGGACGCCCTGGAACTCCTGATCAGATATAATACGGCGGATATTGTCAATCTGAAGCCGCTCATGGAGAATAGTTATAAACGGATGAAAAAACTGATTTTTTCATTTTGATGAAAATTAATCGCATGCGAATGCCTTTAAAAAACCCCGCAGAACCTAAAAGGTCCTGCGGGTCACATTTATTGATTAATTTTGTTTGTTTTGCCTGCAACTAAAAATAAATCTAATGTTAGGTTGATAAGTTGACAATTAAACGACATATTGGAAATTAAGGCTTCCCTGAATGCCGTTGTTCTCTCCGGTGCGCATCTCTATCTATTTTTTTTATTTATTTGGAGATGCCCGAAAGAAAAGATGCACGCACACCCGAGAAGCTCTAAAGTACATCCTCTGACTTACTTTTTATCAAGTTTAACTCCTGGAAGCCGATCAATCTCTTAAAGATTAATGACATTCGCCGGTTTATTTTAATTTGTTGAAGCCTGTGGGAGTACTTTAAAATCCTGTCAAAAAACTCAATTGCTAACCCTCGTTAACATTATAATCGGCATCCTGAAATATAACTTTAACGCTAAACTCTTACTTTTAAAATAATTCATAAATTGTAGTTGTAAAGAGTGGGCGGGTCATTTTATGAAAATATACTAAACAATAATGATTATACCGATATCTTCCGGACAAGCCTGGTGATTACAAGCCATTAGGAAACCCTGAATCCTTTGCGGTCATGAGGGATCACTGATCTCCTGTTTTGATCAACTCGTCATTAACAGAATTCAGGTAACTCTTTATCTTTACAGCCATCCCTGATGATGGATACTCTTCAACCAAACCGGCTAATATATCCCTAGCGGAAAGGAGCAATTCTCTTTTCTTTCTGATATCATTAGTCTTTTTTGCAGCCAGAAATATCCTTGCAGCCCTGTTCCTTTCCTGGTCTATAAGCTTTTCAACGGCTATGGCCCTTTTCTTATCTATTTCAGGGTTGTTTTCACCTTTGTTTTTTACCATATCAATCATATTTATTGCAGATTCATATTCCTCCTCTTCAATCAGTTTTGTGGTCTGGGCGATTAATTCATCGGTATCTGTTTTCAGTCTCTCCAGGTATTCGGTCTCGGAAAGGTCAAGGGATGCAAGGGCATTATTGACTGCGGCAAGTTCATCCGGCTCATCAGCGCGCAGTCTCCATTTTAGAATAAGCAGCCTTGCACCGTTATAATCTCCGTTACTTTTAAGATTATCTACCTCGTTGAGCATACCCGTTATTCTTGAATTTAAATCCGCGTTTGATTCTTTATCCAGGAGCGCCTCCAGAACCTGATCAGATTCTACTGTTTTATTGTTCTCTTTGCTGAATCCTTCAGTTATTTTATCCAGGACTTCCTGATTATTTCCTATGTCTTCCATAATTTCCCGGTATTCCTTAAGGGCTCTCTCTCTGTCTCCCATCTCAATCTGCCATTGAATCAGTCCCGCCCTCAGATGAATCAGGTCCGGCAGCTGCTCAATCTCCGCAATGATCTTATCCCCGATATTTATCGCCTCGGCAAATCT
>JAFGIC010000011.1 GCA_016929815.1 Deltaproteobacteria bacterium | reverse complement strand
CACGATTGTGTTGTAGGCAATCACGTAATTATGGCAAACTCGGTTGCACTGGGAGGACATGTAACGGTAGGCGATTATGCCAATCTGGGCGGACTCGCCGCTGCGCATCAATTCGTGAGGATAGGCGCTTATACTATGATAGGCGGATTGGCGGGGGTTTCGCAGGATATACCTCCATACATGATAGCGTCAGGCGAAAGGGCAAGGCTTTACGGGCTCAACCAGATCGGTCTGAAGCGTCATGGTTTCTCAAGCGAGGTTATCCAGGGTCTGAAAAAGGCGTACAGGATGATCTGGAGGGAGACATCTGTTTTCAGCGAGGGTATCGCCAGGGTCAGGAAAGAGATGGAGCCGTTTCCCGAGCTTGAAGCGCTGCTCGATTTTATCGGCAGTTCAAAGAGGAGCATTGCCCGGGCAGAATGATTGCATAGTATCAGCGATGTACGGTTGCAATGGACTGTGAATGACAGGAGACAAAGAGAGAATAGGCATAATCGCAGGGGGGGGACAGTTTCCGATACTGGCGGCAGATTCGGCCAGGAGGCAGGGCTTTTATGTAGTAGCTGTGGCACACCAGGGAGATACGGATGAGGGTCTGGCAGACGCGACGGATAAGATAATCTGGATCAAGCTGGGACAGCTCGGAAAGATTATTCGTGCATTTAAAAAAGAGGGTGTAAAGAAGGCCCTCATGGCCGGCTCCATTTCCAAGAAGAATATGTTCGGTAAAATGATGCCTGACTTGAAGGGGATTGCCTTTATATCCAGGATGGCTATTCTTCATGACGACGGGATACTGAAGGCTGTGGCGTCGGAGTTTGAAAAGGAGGGGATAGAGATAGTCAGCTCCACTCATTATCTTCCTGAATTGATAGCTCCTGAGGGATGTCTTACAAAAAAAATGCCCGACAAGGCACAAAGAGAGGATATACGCATAGGATGGAAGGCAGCCAAGGAACTCGGGAGGCTTGATGTAGGACAATGTGTGGTAATAAGAAACCGGACGATACTGGCCCTTGAGGCAATAGACGGCACAAACGAGACAATTAAGAGGGGCGGGAGGATCGCAGGCAAGGATGCCGTTGTAATAAAAGTAAGCAAACCTGACCAGGATCTGAGATTTGATGTGCCGTCTGTAGGACTTGAGACACTGGAGGTAATGGCTGGTGTTAAGGCATCCGTGCTTGCGGTAGAGGCGGGTAAAAGCCTGTTATTTGACAGACAGAAAATGATAGAATACGCGGACATGGCCGGCATATCTATTGTTTGTTATCGAGGAGAAGAGACAATTGAAAGAGGATAAATTGAAGATTTGCGTAATCGGCGTGGGACACCTGGGGCAGTTTCATGTACAGAAATACAAGGCCCATCCGGATGTGGAAATACTTGGAGTGGTCGATACCAATTGCGATCGCGCTGTGGAGATCGGGAACCGGTATGGAGTGAGGGCCTACAGCGACTATAAAGAGGTCCTTCCCATGGCGGATGCCGTGAGTCTTGCTGTACCCACCGAATCACATTTTGCGGTTGCAAAGGACATTTTATCAGAGGGTAAACATCTTTTAATTGAGAAACCCATTACCTATCAGATGGGGCCTGCTGACACACTTATAAAGATGGCGGAGGACAGGGGATTAATACTCCAGGTCGGGCTTGTAGAACGATTTAATCCGGCTGTAGTAAAGATGGAGTCAATGTTGAATAAACCTCTTTTCATTGAATCCCACAGGATGAATAATTTTACGACAAGGGGCACTGATGTGGATGTGGTCCTTGATCTCATGATACATGATCTGGATATAATACTCCATATTGCAGGCTCGGATGTAAAGGACATTCATGCGGTGGGCATGTCGGTGGTAACGGGCAAGACCGATGTCGCGAATGCCAGGCTTGTTTTTGAAAACGGGATAACGGCAAATCTTACGGCAAGCAGGGTTTCGGACAGGGTGACGAGAAAGATAAGGGTTTTTCAGCCTAATGGCTATCTGCTTGCCGACTGTCATAAAAGGGAATTCTATATGACCCGAATGGATAACGGCAAAAGGGATGCATCCGGGGTATTGAATCTCCAATCGCTTAAAGAGGTTTTTCCGAACAGCGATCCCCTTGCGGACCAGATCGATTATTTCGTCAGGTCGGTAATCAACGGCGCTAAGCCTGTAATGAGGGAAAGGGATGAGCGCAAGGCCCTTAATATTGCTTTATCGATTATCGACATCATTAAAAAGGACTGCGGTGAGTTTCATCCGCAGACATAGATGCGGATAGCCACGATATATAAATCCGTTATCCCCGGTTAAGAGGGATTTTATATAAATTTAAACCGGCTCAAGGCGCGGGACGAATTATTTCAAATCTCAAATTTGAAATTTCAAATTGTCTATGACCCTTCGCTCTGCGCCTCCTGCCGCGCCGGAGTCCTGTCTCAGGGACGAAGGCGGGTGCGCCATTTCTATTATGCCTGATTCAAGGGAAAAACATATCCTGATTGTCGCCGGAGAGGCATCCGGCGATCTCCACGGCGCCGCTCTGGTCAGGGCAATTAAAAAGCTGGATCAGGGGATCGCCATAAGCGGAATAGGCGGCAGGAAGATGGAGGAGGCAGGCGTACATATTACGGCACAATCCTCAGATATCGCCGTTGTGGGTCTTACGGAGGTATTCTCAAAACTTAAAAAGATCATAAAGGCACATGGAGACATGCGGTCTCTTTTAAAAAATGCCGGACCTGATCTGCTTATTCTGATAGATTTTCCTGATTTCAACATCAGCCTGGCCCGCACCGCCGTACGTTATAAGGTCCCTGTTTTATATTACATCAGCCCTCAGGTATGGGCATGGAGAAGCGGTCGCGTGAAAAAGATAGCGAAGCGCGTGGATAAGATGGCCGTTATTCTGCCCTTTGAAAAGGATTTTTACATGAAGTCCGGCGCGGATATCGACGTGGAATACGTGGGGCATCCGGTTATGGATGCAATTCCGGAGCGCCCGGACAGGGAAACCATATCAACGGAAATGGGTCTGGGCAGCGGCAGGCCCGTCATCGGGTTGCTTCCCGGCAGCAGGACCGATGAGATAAATAATCTTCTGCCCTGCATGATCGGGGCTGCCGAGATGTTATCCTCACGTTATCCCGGCATGCAGTGCATCCTCCCGCTTGCGCCGACTATTTCTCATGAGCTTGTACAATCGTTTATTGATATGACAACAATAAAGATAACGGTGTCTCAAAGTGATATATACAGCGCCTTAAGTGCATGTGATCTTGTCCTGGCAGCGTCCGGGACAGTAACCCTTGAGGCGGCTGTGATGGGCGTCCCCATGGTTGTCGCTTACCGCGTTTCGCCTTTATCATTTGCGATCGGGAAGATGGTGATAAATGTCTCCCATGTAAGCATCGCAAACCTTATTGCCGGCAGGGAGATTGTGCCCGAGCTTCTGCAGGATAAGGCAACACCCTTGGGGCTTGCAGACAGGGCTTCCATGATCCTTGACAATAAAGATTACAGAGAGAATATGATTGCTGAGTTGGCAAAGGTGAGGGAGAGCCTTGGAGGAAAAGGCGCATCAGACAGGACGGCAATGATCGCTGTTAATATGATAAATAGTTATTCTCGTGAGAGATGAAATGTCAAAGACAATTCTGATCGTTGATGATGAGAAAAGCATACTCCTTTCCCTTGAAGGCATACTTACTGACGAAGGATTCGAGGTGCATTGTGAATCCAGCGGCGCAGGCGCGCTTGAACGCATCAGGGAGTCGATCCCCGATCTGGTGTTGCTTGATATATGGATGCCGGGCATGGACGGTCTGGAAACCCTTGTCAAGATAAAAGAATCTTATCCGTCGATTCAGGTCGTTATGATGTCGGGTCACGGAACCATTGAAACCGCGGTCAAGGCCACAAAGCTCGGGGCCTATGATTTTATTGAAAAACCGCTGTCCCTGGAAAAGGTGGTTCTTTCCGTCAATAACGCCCTTCAGTATTATCGGCTTGAAGAAGAGATAAGCCTTTTAAGGGAAAAGGAAAAGAGCAGGAACAATATAACAGGCGAAAGCAAGCTCATAAGGGAGTTGAAAGAGCAGATAAAGATAGTAGCCCCGACAGACGCATGGGTGCTTATAACAGGAGAAAACGGGACAGGCAAGGAGCTTGTGGCTCATGCAATCCACACGATAAGCAGGCGCAGCCGTAAGCCGATGATTGAGGTAAACTGCGCGGCTATCCCTGAAGAGCTTATCGAGAGTGAACTTTTCGGACATGAAAAGGGGGCCTTTACCGGCGCAGTCTCAATGAAAAAGGGGAAATTTGATCTTGCCAATGAAGGCACTCTTTTCCTTGACGAGATCGGGGATATGAGCCTAAAAGCGCAATCCAAGACGCTGAGGATACTCCAGGAGCAGAAATTTGAGAGGGTAGGGGGCTCCAGGACGATACATGTAGATGTCAGGGTGATTGCGGCAACAAACAAAAACCTTGAAAAAGAAATCGAAAGAGGCAGATTCAGGGATGACCTTTACTACAGGCTGAATGTTGTGCCATTAAGGGTGCCCCCGCTGCGGGACAGGCTTGAAGATGTCCCTGAACTGGTGGACTCATTCCTGAAGGAAATTCATATCAGGGCCGGCCTGGAGCAAAAAAGTATATCGGATGAAGCGGTTGAGGCTCTCAAAAAATACCACTGGCCGGGGAATGTCAGGGAATTGAAGAATCTTGTCGAGAGGTTGGCGATCATGTCCAGGGGGGCCGTAATCACATACGGTGATATACCTTTTTCTATTAATCAGGAGGGCCGTTTAAAGAATGAAAACGGATTATTTTTAAAAGCAGGCACTTTAAAGGAGGCAAAGGCCCGGCTTGAAAAGGCATATATTGCCGGAAAACTTCAGGAGTTTAACGGGAATATTTCCCGCACAGCCGAGGCCATAGGCGTTGAAAGAAGCAATCTTCATAAAAAGATCAAGGCGTATGACCTGCTTGATCTAAAGGATCAGTAATTTTCCATTTTAACAACGGTCAGCGGACAAAACTGCCCTGTCAATCTCATCCCATATCTCGTCTCTCCCCTCTCTTGTCTTTGCTGAGAATATAATGGGAGTTTCATTTATCGAGTTTTCCAATTCCGAGGCTATCTGTTTGGCCCTTTCCGCGGCCTGCCGGCGCGAAAGCTTATCCGCCTTTGTAATGACCGGAATGGCCTTTATGCCGTAAGTGCTCAGCCAGTTCAGGAGGTCAAGGTCCCCTTCGGAGGCATCCCTCCTGATATCAAGAATAACAACTACCGCCTTCAGGTTTGTCCGGGTTTTCAGGTATGTCTCCACCATATTGCCCCATGACCTCTTGACCTGAAGGGGCACGCCGGCGAAGCCGTATCCTGGAAGATCGACCATTCGCAGGTCTTTATTCCTGATGTCAAAGAAGTTCAGGGCCTGGGTCCTGCCTGGGGTGGAACTTGTCCTTGCCATCTTTTTCCTGTTCACAAGGACATTTATTAATGATGACTTCCCCACATTGGACTTTCCTGCAAAGGCAATCTCAGACCTGTCCGGCGGCGGATACTGGTTTTTTTGGAACGCGCTTTTTAAAAAGGAGACATCCATGATATTTTTATCTTATCCCCGGCTGAAATTAAGGAGAGGATACTATAATTATGATTTCCATATCAATAAAATTTATTTTTCTATACCGAGGACCCATTGCAGCGCGCCTGCACAATCCGGAAGAGATTATTCAGGTTTTTGAAACCATCGTCGGCAATCTCAACTTTTGATTTTGATTTTTTCTCAGGATTCAGCAAAGAGGCGCTGCCGAGATAGACATTGCTCTTTTCAAGTCGCAGGGCCTGGATTTTTTTCACGATGCCCGACAGCCTCTTCCCGGATTCTTCAATTCTTTCCATGTGCCGGGAAATTTTTTCCCTGTTATCCTTCTCCAGTCCCATCAGATAAATGCTTCCCATAAGGGCGGTCAGTGGTTGATTCAGGTCATGTACCGCCAGCCTGTAATTTTCAATAACGGCCTTAAGTCTTTCAACCTCGGCAGCGGATTTTTCGTGCGCTCCATTCTTCTTCCGTGTTAATCTCAATTCTTCCGCTATGTTACAGCTTTCGACCGCATATCGAAGGGCGCGGGTAAGGGATGATATGCCTATCTCATTTTCAAAAAGAAAATTGTGTGCGCCTTCCTTTATTGCACGGATCCCCATGCCCGCTTCACCGACTGGGATCAGGGCTATAACAGGCAGCCTTATTTCCAGTTCACGCAAAGAGGCGAGCGCTTCAAACATTGCCGGCTTTGAAAGGCTTAAGAATACCGCATCTATTGCACCATCCCGTATGCGATTTATCCCCTGGGACAGCGTTTCAGCGGTAACAAAGGCAACAGGTGTGCCGTTATCTCCCTTATATATATCTAGGATTGATTGAGAATACTCAGGGTTTTCACAGATCAACAGCAAGTTATATTTCGATTTCACCATTTAATAATCTCCCCGAACAACATTGTACATATCATGTACAATTGTATCTGCAAATCATGTGCCATAAAAAGGGTTATGTGAATTAAATTGCTGCCTGGCTTATGACTTTACATACCTCCCTGATCTGATATAATTATAACAGTAAGAGATATTTCGATCCGGTATGGAGGTTGCAACGAACGATATTTATATTTTATAAGGGGGCGTATATATGGCCGTTGTTACCATTTCGAGGCAGTTCGGGGCGGGTGCGATGCTCCTGGGAGAAAGGCTGTGTGAAAAGACCGGTTTCAATCTGGTTGATGAGAATATCCTCAATGAAGTGGCGCGAAAGGAGAAGATTTCAACAGAATGGCTTGACGCCATAGAGAAGGAATCTGCCAGCAACGCCCTCTATCTGCTCACGAGCATTGTTTCCAAAGGCTTTTTCTACAGGACCCCCGGGCTCCCCGCTGATGAAGCGGAAAGAAAGAGATATCTCGACGTGCTGACACGCATTATGACCGGGATGGCCGATAAGGGAGAATTTGTCATTATCGGACGCGGCGCCCAGTTTATACTGAAGGATCACCCTAAGGCAATACACATATTGCTCATAAGCGACTATGAAAGAAGGGTAAGCCTGGTTTCAGAGAACCTTAAATTAACGACTGCCGAGGCCAAAGAGTTGATCAGGGAGAAGGAAAAACAGCGCTCCCACCTGGCGAAAAACATCTTCAAGAAGAATATGGATGATTCTGTAAATTATCATCTGGTTATCAATACAGGGAGGGTCTCTCTGGAAAAGGCGGTTAATATCCTGTCAAGCATGCTTGAGGATCCTGTCAGGCATGTAAAAGGGGCCTGATGTATTCCTCTATCCTGTCAAGACCGGTTTTTATATTTTCAAGCGAGTTCGCATAGGAAAATCTCAGGTATCCTTCCGCATTGCTTCCGAAGTCAATGCCCGGCGTCACCCCTACACCTGCCTTTTCAAGGATCTCGAATGCCAGTTTATAGGAGTCTTGAGAGATGCGCTTGGCGTTGGCCAGCATATAGAAGGCGCCCCTGGGTTCAACCGGCAGACCGAAACCGATCTCCCGAAGCCTTTTAATCATGTATTTCCTTCTTTCATCATACAGGGATCTCATCTCTTCCACGTCCCTGCCTGCCTTTGTCAGGGCCGCAATGCCTGCCCACTGTGAGATGCTTCCGGCGGATATGAAGAAATTCTGCTGTATCTTTTGTATGGGGCGCATGAACTCCTGAGGGGCTATTATATAGCCCAGACGCCATCCTGTCATGGCGTAGAGCTTTGAAAACCCGTTTATGACAAAGGCCCTGTCCGTAAACTCGAGTATCGAATGTTCCTTTTCCCCATAAACAAGGCCGTGATATATCTCGTCGGATACAATATAAGGTCCCAGGCCTGATATTTCCTTCATGCGTTCGGCAGAGAGGAGATTGCCTGAGGGATTGGAAGGGGAATTAATCAGGATGGCTTTTGTCCCGGTTGTGATACGCTTTCTTATCTCTTCGGGCCTGTATTGAAATCCATCCTCCTCATGGACATTGACGAATGAGGGCAGGGCGCCGATAAAGGAGGCGATGTTGGGGTAACAGGAATAATGCGGATCGGAGAATACGATCCTGTCCCCTGGTTCAAGAAGCGCTGAAAAGACCATGAAGATCCCGGGCGATGTCCCGGAGGTGACTATCACCCTGTCAGGCGATACGCTGACGCCATATTTAACGGCGTAGTGTCCGCAGATGGCCTCTCTCAGCTCAAGAAGGCCCAGGCTGTGGGTATAATGGGTCTTTTCTTCCTGCATGGCCCTTATAGCGGCCTCGCAGATACACGCAGGAGTGGGAAAGTCCGGCTCCCCCACCTCCAGGTGTATGATATGGCGTCCTTCCCGTTCAAGTTCATGCGCCCTCTCCAGGACATCCATGACAATAAAGGGAGGGATATTGAGGGCCTTTTCAGTTATTTGAGACATGGGGGTATTTCCCCTTTTTAATACTGCGGCGAGAGAGAAACAGGCTGACCGCCGATCGCTGACCGCTGAAGGAGTCAGGCGGAAATCATGGATTTCCGTTTGACCATTAGATCACCTTATTAAGGGCGTATTCTATTATGCCTTCCGCTCCCGCCTTTATAAGCCTCGGTATAAGCTCCCTTACGGATCTTGAATCCACTACGGTTTCAACAGATGTCCAGGTTGACTTGTAGAGATGGGCCACTGTCGGCGCATTCAGGCTGGGCAGGATGGCAATGATCCCTTCGAGTTTTTCTTCAGGGACATTCATCTTGATCCCGACCATATTTTCAGCCCTGAGCGCTCCTTTAAGGAGAAGGGATATCTGTCCGATCTTTTCCCTCTTCCATTCATCCTTATAGGCCTCCTTGTTGGCGATCAACTGTGTATTGGACTGCATGAGCTCGTGAATTATCCTTAGGCCGTGAGCCTTGATGGTGCTTCCGGTCTCTGTGACCTCGACAATGGCGTCAGCAAGGCCCGAGACAGCCTTTGCCTCCGTTGCGCCCCATGAGAATTCAACATCGACATCAATATTTTTCTCTTTGAAATATCTGACCGTAAAGTTGACGAGCTCAGTGGCGATCTTTTTCCCCTGAAGGTCCTTAAGCTCTATAATATCCGAATTAGCAGGCACTGCCAGGACCCATCTCGCCGGGTTCTGGCTGACCTTGGAATAGATCAGGTCATCCACCACAACAATATCGGATTTATTTTCCTCTATCCAGTCCTTCCCTGTAAGGCCCACGTCGATTGTGCCGTTCTCAACATAGCGGGACATCTCCTGCGCCCTTAATATGCTGCATTCGATGCTCTTGTCATTAATGTCCGGGAAATAGCTCCTGCTGTTGATGGTTATCTTCCATCCTGATTTTTCGAAGAGGGATATGGTGGATTTCTCCAGGCTGCCCTTCGGGATGCCAAGTTTTAATATGTTCATAGGGTTACCTCACTTCTTTCCATAGACCTTGTCCGGATCAAATACCTTTTCTTCGACTATGGTTGTATTGCCTTTATTATCCACCTTTCTGAAGAAACAGCTCTCATAGCCAAGGTGGCAAGCGGCGCCGCCTATCTGTTCAACCTTGAAGAGAACCGTGTCTTCATCGCAGTCCACAAAGACCTCCTTTATCTTTTGTACGTTACCGGACTGTACGCCCTTGTGCCAGAGTTCCTGGCGTGATCTGCTCCAGTAATGCACCTCTCCGGTCTCAAGACACTTAGCCCATGACTCTTTATTTATATAGGCCATCATCAGGACCTTGCCCGTTTCATAATCCTGGGCAATGGCAGGTATCAGGCCGTTTCCCTTAGAAAAATCCAATTCAATCATTCTTAATTAACCTTTCATAAAAATATATCCCGTGCTTTCCGCAGGGATTTTCAATAACATAACATATTGATATCTTAAAGCAAGTTAAATTTTAGCTGCTTCTCCCTTCAACTGCCCGCATGCGGCGGATATTTCCCTTCCCTTGCTCTTCCTTATTATGGCGGTGAATTTGTTGTTAACCAGGATCTCCTGGAAGGCAAGAATAGCCTCCATATCGGGCGTCTTGAGGTCAATGCCGGGGCATTCATTAAATGGTATAAGATTGATCTTGGCCCTCATGCCGGATAGGAGGCGGCAGAGCTTTTTTGCATGTTCAGGGCTGTCATTGACGCCCCTTAT
>JAFGIC010000102.1 GCA_016929815.1 Deltaproteobacteria bacterium | reverse complement strand
TCTCCCTTAAGGGAGGAAGAAAGACAGGTATGACATAAATTCTATAAAAGAGGTCTTCGCGAAATCTGCCGGTCTTTACCTCCTCTTCAAGGGTTTTATTTGTAGCTGTTAATATCCTTACATCCACATCTACAGGCTTTTCCCCGCCCAGGGGATAAAACTGCTTCTCCTGGAGCACTCGAAGCAGTTTTGCCTGCATGGATTCCGGCATCTCCGAGATCTCATCAAGAAATATAGTGCCCCCATGGGCCTGGCTGAAAAATCCCTTCTTGCTTTTTATTGCGCCCGTAAATGCACCCTTTTCATAGCCGAAAAGTTCGCCTTCAAGCAACCCTTCCGGGATGGCGGCACAGTTTACAGCTACAAAGGGACAGTCTTTTCTCGCACTTAACAAGTGCAGGGATTTGGCGATGAGTTCTTTGCCGGTGCCGCTTTCTCCCTGGATGCATACACTGGAATCCGTCTCCGCTGCCTTTGCAACCCGTTCCATGACATCCCGCATCTTTTTGCTCTTGCCGATAATGTTTTCAAACCCGTATCTTTCTCCCACAAGGGCCTTGAGCACCCTGATTTCCCTGGAAAGGCTGCTCTTTTCCAGGCCGTTCTTTATCTGGAGCATGAGTTCCATGCGGTCAAAAGGTTTTGTAAGATAGCTGTAGGCGCCCCGTTTCATTGCCTCAACCGCCGTATTAATGGTCCCGTAGGCGGTAAGGATTATAACAGGAATCTCAGGGGAGACCTGATGCATCTTTTCCATCAGGCCTATTCCATCTTCATCTTCAGACAGTTTGAGGTCTATAAGGGCAAGATCAAACAATTCGTCTTTTGCCATCCTCAGCGCATCTCCGGCATTGTTAGCAGAAAGGACATTATATCCCTCTGCCTCAAGCCTCAGGCCCAGGACCACGAGGATATTCTTGTCATCATCAACAATAAGTATCTTTTCCCCTGCCATTGCCCCTCACCTCATCCTGCTCTCTATCCCAAGGTCTATCTCCTTCAAGGCATTAAGCTGATCCTTGAGCGCGCTCACAGTCTCTTCAAGTCTTTTGCCCTTTTCTTCATTTTCCAGCACGGTCTGCTTAAGGGAGTTAATCTGCTTTTTTAATGCCTTTATTGTATCTTCAAGTATCCTGTTTTTTTCTTCAGCGGTTTCATATGTTTCCTTTAGGGCCACACCCTCCGTTTTCTGGGAATTCAGCGCCGCTTCAAGCCCTGTGATCCTGGCGTCACGCGATAAAATTTCATTGATAACGCCCGCCCACACGCCTGCTTCTTCCATAAGGTCGCTTTTGGGAAAATCACGGATAAGCCTCCGGAAGCAATCAAGAGAGCTTACATAATCCCTGCCGGGATTGTCAGGATGCGCCAAGACCAGGCCCATTTGAAACAGTGCCCTGTCCCCCGGCATATCGCCATGAAAAATCTCTGCTGCCGATTCATACTCCTTGAGCGCTCCGGCATAGTCTCCCGCGATCAGGAGCCTGTCTGCCGTCTCAAGGCGCCTGTCCCCCTGTTTCTTTTGAGAGTTAAGGGTGGCTGCGCATCCCGCGCCTAATATAAGTATCATCAGAAAACAGGCAATGTGAAGAAAAATGCGCTCCCCTTTCCTTTCCCGCTTTTCACACATATCTCACCTCCTTGGGCGCTTATGATTTGTCTTGCAATATAGAGGCCCAGACCTGTGCCTTTTCCATTCAGTTTTTTAAACTTATTAAATATGTCTTTAAGATTTTCTTCCGGGATGCCGCACCCTGTATCAGAGACAGATACCTCAATAACTCCCTTTATTTTCCCCGCGGAATCTCCCGATTTTTGGCTAATCTTATGAACGGCCCTGATTGTTATCTTTCCACCGGCAGGGGTAAATTTCAGTGAATTATCCAGGAGGATATCGATTACATCCCCTGTCTTTTCCGCATCAATGTTGACGTGGGGCAGGTCTTCGTCAATATCTGCGGTAAGGGAGACACCCTTTCTTTCCGCAATCGGCATGATTTTTGAGGCATGCATCTGAATAAGATGAGAAATGCTGCATTTCTCCATGTGATAGTCCATCATGCCCGCTTCCATCCGGGAAAGGTTAAGGATCTTATTGACCGAATTAATAAGCCTCTCACACTCCTCCTCTATGATGCCCAGAAGCCTGCGCTGTTTATCCGCAGCGCCTGTGGAAATACATTCAAGATTCAGGCTTACAGCCTCCCTTATAACGGCCAGAGGCGTTCGAAATTCATGTGATATGTGGGATATCAGATCCGCCTTCATCTCGTCGATTTCTTTCAAACGGTCGCACATGTGGTTAAATGCCCCTGCCAGCTCATTTATCTCCGGTGGGGACGGAATCACAAGGTGTTTTTCAAATCTTCCTCCTGCAATCTCCCTTGTTCCCTTTATCAGCAGAACAATAGGGCGATTTATAGTCCTGGCGGTAAAAAATGCGATTACTATTGCCATAATAACAGAGACTGCCGTAATGATAACAGCAATCCTTGATGCCTGAGAACCGATCTTCCCCGACAGCTCAATCTTGTTCTCCATGGCTGCCCTGGCCACCCCTGACAAGGATTCCAGGCCCTGTATTGTAAGATCCGTGAGGTCCTCCTTTTCTTCCTCATATCCTTCCGGCTGATATACCGGGATATCTGCCATTAAGCCCGCCTCTTCATGAACCATAGAAAGGTAGCTTTCGTGCGATTCCTTTACCCTGTTTGCAAGTCTCTTCTTTACGGATGTGTCCGCAAGGGCGCTAACCTTCTCAAGGTCCTTTTTGATATATGTCCCTGTCTCAAGGAACTGTCGAAAAAAATCTTCATCATTAGACACCATATATTTCTGTTCAAATTTCCTCTGGGACAGGATTGCATCTCTCAGGCCTTCTGCCAGTCTGATGGTTTCATTGTCGATTGAATTTATGGACAGGGTAATCCGGTTCAGCTGACGCAGTTTAAAGGTGGAATACATGCCGAGCGCTATAACAATCAGCGCTATTACAAGGTACCCCAGACCAAGCCTTTTAAAGATACTAAAATTTCTCATGGCGGATAAAAATGGATTAGAAAAATTTAAAAAACTCCTTGAATTTTATGTATTTATTAATATTATTGTCAAGTATTGTTTATTTAAAGGATCAGAACATGTCATTAACATCCGATTTCAGGCGCACAAAAATAATCTGCACTATCGGCCCTGCCGTTTCCTCGACCGCACGCATCAGGGATCTTATCCTCGCAGGCATGGACATAGCGCGGCTGAATTTTTCCCACAGCGATCATGAAACACACAGGGAGATCCTTCATGCCGTCAGGGCGATAGCAAAAGAACAAAACAGGGTGGTGGGAATTTTACAGGACCTGGGCGGCCCAAAGATAAGATTGGGAAGGATAGATGCCGGGGAGAGGGTCCTTCGTCAGGACGAGATCATCACACTCGGTACAGATGAGGGGGAAGATCCCTCCTTAATCCCCGTAAATTACCCTTATCTGCTGGAGGATGTGGCCCCGGGCGACCGCATTCTTCTTGCCGACGGCACAGTGGAATTAAAGGTGAAATCTATAGACAAGGGGCATTTAACTGCCAGGGTTATAATCGGCGGGACAATTCAATCAAGAAAAGGACTCAACCTGCCGCTAAGCTCGCTTCGGATACCGTCATTTACGGAAAAAGACAGGGTTGACCTCGCTATGGGAATCGATGAAGGCGTTGATTTTGTAGCTCTCTCCTTTGTGCGTCATGAGGATGACATTATATGCGTAAAGAAAATTATCGCACATCAGAGGCACAGGCCGATGATCATAGCCAAGATCGAAAAACCCCAGGCTGTCGAACGATTGATCCCTATCCTTTCAGAGGTTGACGGCCTAATGGTGGCCCGCGGAGACCTCGGGGTTGAAATGCCCCTTGAGGAGGTCCCCATCATTCAGAAGCGTGTGATATACGCGGCAAGAAGGGCAGGAAAACCCGTTATTACGGCGACTCAGATGTTGCGGTCCATGATGGATAACCCCCGTCCCACAAGGGCTGAGGCCGCTGATATTGCAAATTCCGTTCTTGACGGCACCGATGCGCTGATGCTCTCGGACGAGACCGCGATCGGCAAATATCCGGTCGAGGCAACAGCTGTCCTGAACAGGATTTCAAGGGAGGCGGAGGCCCATTTAAAGGAGTTTTCTGCATGCCTGGATGAAAAGGCCAAGGCGCTCTATGGGTCAACTGAATCATCCATAGGCAGGGCCGCATGTTCTATGGCCGAAGAACTCGGTTCCCCGGCCATTGTAGCAGCCACAACATCCGGGAGCACGGCCCGGCTGGTTTCACAATATCGTCCTTCGTGCCCTGTGCTGGCACTTACACCTGATCCGCTCACCGAGAGACAGCTGATTCTCTCCTGGGGTGTATTTCCTGTTCTGGTGTCATCCTTTAAAAACGTTGATGAAATCTTTG
>JAFGIC010000004.1 GCA_016929815.1 Deltaproteobacteria bacterium | reverse complement strand
GACTCGGCATCCGGCGCGGGGGCCCGCGAGGCAGTCCTGACGGGGGCTGTTTCGTCGGTATGCAGGCTGTTTTTAGCCTCCTCCTTTTTACTGGTCAACCTTTCATAAAAGACCAGTTCAGGCGTCGTTTCCTTATCAGGTTCAGAAGGTGCGCCGGAGGTGTCTGCCGGCCTCTTGTTTTCTATGGGGGATTTCAGTCTGATAATTTCCCCCTTTATTTCGGACAAGTCCGTGATTTCTTCGGGGGCGAAACCTCGCCCCACAAAGATCCCCAGGACAAAGATCCATGACATGAAAAACAGTATAAATACCCCCCATAGGAAAAGAGAAAGGGGGCCCAAATTGACCCTGAATCTCCATCCGTTGTCTTTTTTAGCCTTGCTGCCTGCCATTAAAATTCCCTCAGTACGTCACCCTTTTTACATCCTCTCGGGCGCGTTTACGCCCAGGAGGTTGAGGCCTGTTTTTATCACGATCCTTACGGCGTCCGCAAGTATAAGCCTTGCCTGGCTTAAGGGGATGTCAGCCGTTACTATCCGGTTTTCAGAGTTTTTAAGCCCCAGATTGAAATATTTATGAAACCGGGCAGCCAGGTCTGCAAGATAGTATGTGAGCCTGTGTGCGTCAAAGGAGGCGCATATCTCATCCAGAAGGGAAGGGAACTCCTCCATCAGTCTTATCAGGCTTATCTCCTCATCAAGCGTCAGCGTGTCAAGAACCAGGTCTTTTTCAGAGGGAATGGATATGCCTTCCGCCTCGGCCTTCTTAAATATGCTGCATACCCTGGCGTGGGCATATTGCACATAATAGACAGGGTTGTCGGTGTCGTGTTTTTTAACCAGGTCTATGTCAAAATCAAGCTGTGAATCATGGGCCTTGGTAAGAAAGATAAAACGTGCGGCATCAACGCCCACCTCGTCGAGCAGTTCCCTCAGGGTCACGTACTGCCCGGCCCTCTTTGACATCTTTATCTCCCTGCCTTCCTTGAAGAGTTTAACCAGCTGGATAAGGATGACGGAAAGCCAGTTTTCATCTATTCCGTTTGCCTTCATAGCGGATTGCATCCTGGGGATATAACCGTGATGGTCCGCGCCCCAGATGTCTATTGCCTTTGAGAAGCCCCTGCCGTGCTTGTCCAGATGATAGGATATGTCCGAAGCAAAGTAGGTAAACTGTCCGTCGGACTTTCTAAGGACCCTGTCCTTGTCGTCTCCGAAATCGGAGGTCTTTATCCAGAGCGCACCGTCTTTTTCATACAGCTCCTTTCTGGCCTCCATCTCCTTAAGGGATCTTTCGACCAGCCCATTTGAGAAAAGATCGCTTTCCGTGAACCATACATCGAATTGAGTGCGGAAGAGCCCCAGATCATTGTTGATCTCCGCGAGCATCCTCTCTTTTCCCTTTTTAGAGCATATTTCTATGGCCTTTTCCGGTTCCATGGAAGAAAGGTCAACCTCTGTTGATATGTCTTCGGCAAGATCCGTTATATAGTCACCGTGATATCCGTTGTCGGGAAAAGGGTAGGCAGGGTTCTTTTTCTGCATCCATCTGCTGTAGATCGACTCCCCAAGTATCCTTATCTGCAGGCCTGCGTCGTTGATGTAAAACTCCCTGACCACCTCATGGCCGCGGAAGGAGAGTATCCTGCATATGGTATCCCCAAGCGCGGCGCCCCTGCCATGCCCCAGATGAAGAGGTCCCGTGGGGTTCGCGCTTACGAACTCGATGTTGATCTTTTCCTTCGTCCCCCTGTCAATGGATCCGTATCTATCCCTTTTTTCCGTTATCTCTATTAAAAGCCTGTGCCATTCTTCAGGTCTTATCCGGAAATTTATGAATCCCGCGCCGGCTGTTTCAACAGTTTCGAAAATGGACCCTTTATCCTCAAGGTTGTCCGCAATGATCTCGGCTATCTCCCGAGGCCTGCGTCTCTGGGGTGATGCCAGGGTAAGGGCAAGGTTGGTGGCAAAATGTCCGTGATCGTTGTTGTTGGGGATCTCAATAAGATACGTCGGCAACGGGCACTCTTTAAGAAGGCCCTTTTCAAAGCATTTTTTTAATGTTTTTTGTAAAATATCGTCAATCTTTTCTTTCATCCAATATATTCCTTATTAACGCCCTTGCCTATTGATATAAATATCTCGTAGGATATTGTATCATTAAGGGAGGCTATATCGTCGCCGCTTATTATCTCCTGCCCCTGCCTCCCCAGGAATACCGCCTCGTCTTCGGCTGCGGCGTCTTTAATCGCCGTTACATCGCACAATGTGAGGTTCATGCACACGGTCCCGACTATATCCGCCTTCTGTCCCTTGATAATGACCCTGCCCTTATTTGTCAGGCTGCGAGGTATGCCGTCGCCGTAGCCGGCGGATATGACGGCAATCCTTTTTACGCCGTCTGTGTAATATCTCCTCCCGTAGCTTATGGGGGTCTTGTCCGGCATCTCCCTTATCTGCAATATCCTCGCTGAAAATCTCATAACGGGTTTAAGCTCAAGCGGGGGCGCAAAACCCGGTGACGGAAGGCCTCCGTAGAGCATTATGCCCGGGCGCACCATATCAAAATAAGAGGCCTTATGGTTCATTACTCCGGCGCTGTTTGCAAGGCTGTTAAGCCTCAGGTCCATTCCGGTCTCCCTTGCCGCGTCTATTGAGTTACTGAAATTCCGGATCTGGGATTCAGTGAAACCCGCGTCGCCGTCAGCAGAGGAAAGGTGTGACATCAGCCCTTCTATATTCAGCCATGAAAACCGAGCGATCTCATTCAGGAAGGCGACCGCGTCCTTGTGGTTCACCCCGAGACGCCCCATGCCGGTATCAATTTTGACCTGTATTTTTGTTCTCTTAGACCTCTTCTCAGCTGCCAGGGCAAGCAATGCCGCCGACGGCATGTCGAATATCACAGGAGTAAGATCGTTTTCAACGGCTGCCATGGCCTCTTCAGTCGATCCTATGCCGCATAGGACTATAACAGGCGCCCTGATCCCGATTTCCCTGAGTTTCAGCGCCTCATGAATGAATGCCGTGCCCAAAGAATAGATGCCGTTTCTTTCCAGCACGCGTGAGACCTCTGCCAGCCCGTGACCATAGGCGTCCGATTTCACTATCCCCATTATTTTTACATCAGGACCGACAAGCCTTTTAACCTGTCCCAGGTTAAATACAAGGGAAGATGTGTCTATCCTTACATTATAATGTGGATGGATCATGTCTATTGCTCCCGGCAGAATTATTCAAAATAATCTAAATAAACCCATTGATTTTCTCAAGGAGAAAAATAAGGCACAAGGCGCCGGGTGCAAGCGGGAGATTTCAAATTTGATATTTGAAATTTCAAACATTAATCCTTGCGCCCTTCGCCCTGTGCCTGAATAAATGAACGCCTATAACACTGTAATACTATAGAATAAGCGATAGTAAAATGCCGTCGCACCAACGACCTGTCGTGCCATAGCTTCATCTTAAGGCTTACATATCCTGCGATCGGGCCTGTACCGGACCTGATCCAAGATCGCAGGTTGACAGAAAATACTATTCAGTTCTGTTCAAATGGGATTCGGCACTATTAATGACTTCATGTGTAGAGCCAAACTTACGTTAACGGAGATTAATAGATTTATTATCATATATCAAGAGATTATTGTTTGAGAGGGTGGTCCGGCAATTGACAGGGTGAAACAGGCAAAGTATGATGGATTTAATATAATATAAATAGATAAAGGATTACAAAAATGAAGCTCTTTTTATGCCTCATAGGTCTGGTCCTTGTGGTGGAAGGTTTACCATATTTTGCCTTTCCTGAAAGGATGAAAAAATGGATGCTCATGATACAGGAGACGCCTGATAATCAACTGAGGCTCATCGGATTCATGTCAATGTGCATCGGACTTATAATAGTATATTTTTTCCGGTCATAAATACTTTGACTTTGACGGCTATTTTAGTTAAAAAAATCCTTTTAAAATAGCATTTTATCAGCCAGGATGTACGGCACAGGGAAATTCCCCGCTTCAAGGCGGGGGTTTTATTATTCCCGTGTCGGCGCAATAATACCGGATGTTCGATATAGAGGATTATAATTACGATCTGCGACAGGATCTGATTGCACAGGTCCCTGCTTCAATCAGGGGCAGGTCCAGACTTCTTTTTGTCGATAGGCAGGTGTCCGGATTTTTCGACCGACATTTTTATGACCTTCCCGGCCTGTTGAAGGCGGGCGACCTCCTTGTTGTAAATAACACAAGGGTTGTGCCTGCCAGGATTTTCGGCAGGAAAGACAGCGGGGGGCAGGTGGAGCTGCTTGTACTGGAACATCATGAATCGGGGGCCGAATCCGACATAAGGTGGTGTCTGGTTAAGTCATCCAAACGGCCCAGAAAGGGCGGGCGCCTGTTCTTTGAAAACGATGTTTACGGCATTGTTGAGGATTCAGGAGAGGACGGACTCACGAAGATATCCTTTCATGGGACTCAGTCCATCGACGGCCTTCTGGAAGAGAAGGGAGTTATGCCACTGCCCCCATATATCAAGAGAGACGATGACACCTTCGCATCGTTGGACAGGGAGAGGTATCAAACGGTCTTTTCCAAGGACAGGGGCGCTGTAGCCGCGCCCACCGCGGGTCTCCATTTTACGGATGAATCCATCGAACGGCTGCGGGAGGCGGGCATATCCCTTGCGGAATTGACGCTCCATGTAGGCCATGGGACGTTCCGGCCCGTCAGGTGCAGGGATATAAGGGAACACAGGCTCGGTGAGGAGGCATATATAATCGGTCCGGAGGCCGCGGAGGCCGTAAACAGCGCAAGGAGAGATAAGAGAAGGGTCATAGCAGTGGGGACAACGGTTGTAAGGGCGCTGGAGAGCGCGGTTGACGCCGACGGGCGTATTGTGCAGGGAAGCGGCAGGACAGGGCTCCTGATAACCCCGGGTTTTAAATTCAGGGTTGTTGACGGGATGGTCACCAATTTCCATCTGCCTAAATCATCCCTGCTCTTCCTGGTTTCAGCCTTCGGGGGCTATGAGCTTATAAAAAGGGCATACAGATACGCCGTTGAAAAGGAATACCGCTTCTACAGCTACGGGGATGCGATGTTGGTGCTGTAAATCAATGAACTTTAAAGTTTTACATAAGTCCGCTTCCACCCGCGCCAGGATCTGTGAGGTGGAGACCGCCCATGGGAGTTTCATGACGCCGGTATTCATGCCGGTCGGGACACAGGCAACGGTTAAGGCCCTTTCCCCCGAGGAGCTTGAGGAGACAGGCGCCAGGATAATCCTGGCCAACACCTATCACCTCTACCTGAGACCGGGACAAGGTATTGTTGAAAAAATGGGGGGGCTTCACAGGTTCATGCACTGGAACAGGCCCATACTTACGGACAGCGGCGGGTTTCAGGTTTACAGCCTCAGCAAGTTGAGGAAGATAACCGAAAAGGGTGTAACCTTTCAGTCGCATATTGACGGGTCAAGCCATTTTATAGGGCCGGAAGAGGCGATAAGGATACAGAAGGCCTTGGGCAGCGACATAATAATGGCCTTTGATGAGTGCGTGTCCTATCCGGCGGACTACAGGTATGTCCTGGATTCGGTACGGCTGACAAGCCTGTGGGCATCAAGGTGTCTCGAAGAGAAGAGGGGAGAAACCCAGCGCCTGTTCGGCATAGTACAGGGGGGCATGTACAGCGATCTGAGGGAGAGGTCTGCAAAGGAACTGGTTGCTATGGGCTTTGACGGCTATGCCCTTGGCGGTCTCTCCGTGGGGGAGGACGCTGAGACAAGAGAGAGGATCATCAGGGAGACCGTAGCCTTTCTTCCTGAAGATAAACCGGTTTATCTTATGGGGGTGGGAAGGCCCGAGGATATACTCGATGCCGTATCCCTTGGTGTGGACATGTTTGACTGTGTGATGCCGACGCGTAATGCCAGGAACGGCGCCCTCTTTACAAGAACCGGAAGGATTGCTATAAAGAACGCTCGGTATGCCGATGATGAAAGGCCAATTGAGGAGGGGTGTGATTGTTATACCTGCTCCCATTACAGCAGGGCATACCTGAGGCACCTGTATATGGCCAATGAACTCCTGGTTTACAGGCTGAACAGCATACATAACATCCGATATTACACGCGGTTTATGGAAGAGATACGCGAGGCCATAAGGGATGACAGACTTGAGGAATTCAGGGACAGATTTTATAAGCAAAGGGAAAATGAAAATCACGTAGTTGAATAGTTGATTGGTTTAATAGTTATTGGTTGAATGGTTCATTTGTTAAATGGTCAATTGATTTAATGTTGATTGATGTATCGGTTAAATCGTTGATAGGCATGTTGCAGGGGAACCAACCATTTCCCAGTTTGACGAATTAACAATCAACGATTTGACCAATAACCAAATAAATTGGAGGTTTTAATATGGATTTTGTGTCATATGCATATGCAATGGGTTCAACAGGGACAGGTGGAAACACAACCCAGGGGGCCGGATGGATAAATCTGGTATTTATCGCTTCGATCTTTTTTATCTTCTATTTTATTCTGATAAGACCGCAATCGAAGATGAGGAAGCAGCATAATGAGATGCTGGCTGCGTTGAAAAACGGAGACAAGGTTGTCACCTCCGGCGGGATTTACGGTGAGATCACGGGTATTGACAAGGACAAGAATACGGTTACCGTGGAGATAGCGCCCAAGGTCAGGATCAAGGTGACAAGGGAATCTGTCTCGACGGTTATTAAATAATATCAGTAAAGGGGGAGAAGTAACGTGTCAAAGAATATAGGATTGCGAAGCGCAATATTTGCCGTGCTGATAATTGTGGCTTTGGTTTACCTCGTGCCTACCTTCAGTAAAGAGCTTCCCGCGTGGTGGAAGTTCCTGCCCGCGGAAAAGATAAAACTGGGACTGGATCTCCAGGGAGGCATGCACCTGGTGCTGGAGGTGGATGTGGACAAGGCCCTGGAAGCGGAGCTTGAAAGGATTGCAGAGGATATCAAGGAAGACATGAGGAATGAAAAGATCAGGCATACCGATATCAGCCGCAACAGCGCAAACGGGATTGATATCACCCTTTTGAGCGAGCAGGAATTTGCGTCCTTTGAAGCCCTTAAGAATGCCATGTATCCTGATTATGATATGGTTAAAGGTGAAAAGACGGAAGAGGGACTGGTCGTTCATATGAAAATGACCGAGGCTGCAATTCAGGATATGCAGGATTCATGGACCGAACAGGCGCTGGAGACCATAAGGAACAGGATAGACCAGTTCGGTGTAAATGAGCCGGACATCAGCACGCAGCAGGACAACAGAATCCTGATTCAGCTTCCCGGGATCAAGGACCCTGACAGGGCCATAAATCTTATAGGTCAGACGGCGCAACTGGAATTCAAGCTGGTGGATGAAGAAAACAGCGGTGATATGGAGAATGTTCCTGCAGGGGATGAGATACTTTATCATACGGCGACCGATTCAAAGGGCAGGACCGCAAAGACGCCATATATGCTTAAGAAACAGACGGCACTTACAGGATCACACATTACCAACGCGCAGGTAAAACAGGACGAGTACGGCGCCTATTACATAAATCTGACCCTTGACAAAAAGGGCGCGAGGATATTTGAGAGTCTTACCGGCGCGAACGTGGGCAAACGACTCGCCATTGTGCTCGATAATAACGTTTATTCGGCGCCCGTCATTCAGGACAAGATATCCGGAGGGGATGCCGCTATTACGGGCACTTTCACGCTGGATGAGGCGAATGATCTCAGGATAGTCCTGAAGGCGGGGGCACTGCCCGCGCCTATAAAGATCCTCGAGCAGAGGACCGTAGGCCCGTCTCTGGGGCAGGACTCCATAAGCCAGGGCATCAATGCTATGATCCTGGGCGGCGCGCTGGTTATTCTTTTCATGATAATCTATTACGGGTTGTCAGGATTTATCGCTGTTTTTGCCCTTGTCCTGAACACACTCATTATCATGGCCGGGCTGGCGTTTTTCGGAGCGACACTGACCCTCCCGGGCCTGGCCGGCATGGTCCTCTCGATCGGTATGGCGGTTGACGCCAATGTTCTTATATATGAACGCATACGCGAGGAGATGAGGGCCGGAAAGACCCTGAGAACGGCGGTAGAGGCGGGCTATGACAAGGCTACGATAACCATCTTTGATTCAAATCTTACAACCCTTATAACAGCCCTGATTCTATTCCAGTTCGGCACGGGTCCTGTAAAGGGTTTCGCGGTTACCCTGACAATCGGCATCATAGCGAATTTTATCACGGCCGTGTATGTCACAAGGGTCATCTTTGATTATCTGGTTGTTGAGCTGAACTGGAAGAAGATAAGCATATAATTTCAGGGCCGGCCGGCCCCGTAGCCGCCGGCATAACATAGGGTTGGAGGAGTCATCTATGCAGATTATCAAACCGGGCATTAATGTAAATTTTATGGGCAAAAGATATATCGCCTTTGCGCTGTCCGCTGTCCTTTTATTAACAGGGCTGGTCGCTTATATAGTCAGAGGCGGGCTCAACTATGGCGTCGATTTTTCAGGCGGGTTGATGGTGCAGATTAAAATGGCGGAGCCAAAGGATGTATCGGATATAAGAAAGGTGCTGGAATCCGTAAACCTTCAGGAGAGCACGATTCAGTCGCTGGGTAAGGCCGATGACGCAGTTTATCTTGTCAGGTCGGGTAAACTGGAGGGTATAAACAGCGGGACACTCAACAGCGATATCACGAATGCGCTGAAGGCGCATTTCGGGGAGGACTCCATACTAGAGGTGGGGCGTC
>JAFGIC010000101.1 GCA_016929815.1 Deltaproteobacteria bacterium | reverse complement strand
TATGACGATGAATTTGCCAAGGACAAAAAGTATCTTTTGTCGCTGGATGCACCGCCCTATTATGCCGCTTTCGGGCGCCAGGGTTTTGATGTGGCCATCGGCGGCATCAAGATCAATCATCACATGGAGGTCCTTGACAAGGATGATCGCCCTATCGGCGGCCTCTATGCCGTCGGCAATGATGCAGGAGGGGCACAGGGTGATACCTATAATTTCGGCCTGCCGGGATCGTCCTTCGGCTTCGCCCTGAGCTCGGGTTTTATAGCGGCTGAGAACGCCGTTAAATATATAGATAATATCCATTCATAAATAAGGCTTTTATGGATGGAGCGTTAAGGGGTGATCCTATGAAAAATAAAAAAAATAAAAACATAAAAAACCTTAATATCGACCTCGTGGTTATCGGCAGCGGAGGTGGACTGGCAGCGGCGGTAGAGGCTGCAGAACAGGGCGTTAAAGAGATAGTGGTTTTGGAGAAACAGGGGATACTGGGTGGAAGCGCCAAAATGGCGCAAGGCCTTTTTGCCTGTGAAAGCCCGATACAAAAGAGGGATAACATCATAGCCGACAGGGATGAATGCTTCAGGACTTTTATGAGGTGGCACCACTGGACCGTTGATCCCAGGATCGCGCGGGCCTATATAAATAAATCGGGAGACACCATCAGGTGGTTTCAGAAAAAGGGGGTCGATTTCGTCATAAGGATGTGGTACCCGAGCCAAAAGTTCCGGGGCTTCCACTGGCCCCTGAAGGGAAAAGGCCCGGAATTCGGCAGGGGGGCCGAACTAATCAAGGTCCTGTCCGGAGAAGCAAAGGAGAAGGGGATACAATTAATGCTTCGCACCAGCGCTAAGAGATTGATGCTCGACAGCAAGGGCAGGATAAGCGGAGTAGCGGCAATAAGGGGAGGCAAGGAGTTCATCATCAAGACCAGGAGTGTCATTATCGGCACCGGCACCATTGCAGGCAACCTGGAACTGATCAAGAGATTCTGTCCGGATGATTATTTTGAAGGGATGCACATCTGGGAAGGTATCGCACATCACACGGGAGACGGTCTGATCATAGCAGAAGAGATAGGGGCGGCCACCCCCAGCCGCATCCCGATGAGCGGTGAAGGTCCTCATCCCGATTACGGCAGCCAGCCAGGAAATCTGGCTGCCAGCATCAAGGAGCCTATTGCCGGAATCGTCAAGGAGAGCTGGCTGGTCTGGGTGAATAAACTCGGGAGGCGTTTTGTAGACGAAACCGCGGGTTTCATGCTGCCTGAAAGCGGCAATGCATTATCCCGGCAGCCGGGCAAGTTGATGTATACGCTTTTTGATGACCGGATGAGGCAGGATATGGAAGAAAGCGGTATGCTCGTAGGCCGGGGATGGGGCAAAGAGGAGGAGACCCACAGGGTATCATTGCCCGGCCTTACTGAACTGCTGCAAAGGAGGGCCGGAGAGGGTGATGAAAGTCTGGTGCACATTGCCGACAATTGGGATGAGATGGCCCGTTGGATCGGCGCAGATCCGGCGGTGCTGAAGGCTGAAATCAGGGAATACAATTCCTGTTGCGACCGGGGCTATGATGCGGTTTTTGCAAAGGAGCGGAGATTTCTGGTCCCTCTGCGCAAGCCTCCCTATTACGGCATCAGGGGCGTCTTATCTTCCGGCGGGGTGCTCGGCGGCATTATCATAAACGAGCGCATGGAGGTGCAGGATGCAAAGGGTAAGAGTATTCCCGGCCTTTACGCCATCGGTGATGTTGCCAGCGGTCTGGAGGCCCGGACCTATTGCGGTGAATTGTGCGGGAGCGGCCTGGGCTTTGCCATGAACTCAGGGCGCATAGCAGGGGAAGAGGCGGCTAATTATGTAAGGAAGAAGACAAGAAGATGAGAAGTCAAGAAATTTGCAATGCTTAACAAAAGATAAAAGGGACGTCCGAATATGGCAAAGGTTGATTTGAGTTTTAAGGCAATATTTCTGAGGATATCGGTATTATTCATTTTTCTAATGAACATCGAAATATCCCTGGTGAATTCTGGGCTGGCCTACTTTGCGAAGGCGTTTCCGGATACAGACCCGACCTCTATTTCGCTTATCTTCTCGATCAGTACCCTGTCCGCTTTAATAGTATCAATCCTGGTTATGCCGCAATTGGTTAAGAGATTTAATAAAAGAAATATCGTTCTTGTTTCTTTGTATATCTATCTTATCGGCGGCATAGGCCCTGCATTTTTTAACGCCACTATAGCCCATGTCTTAATATGCAGGGTCCTCCTGGGCGTTGGGGTGGGTCTCTCTGCACCTTTATGCGGCGCCATTATCAATGAATTATACAGCGGCATGGAAAGAGCCAATATGCTCGGATGGGCAAACGGCGTCGGCAGCTGTGTTAACATAGTCATGACCTTGATAGCAGGTTATTTATGCACCCTTAACTGGAAGTATACCTTCTTTGCCTATGGTTTTTTTATAATTGTCCTGCTGATGGAACACTTCTCATTGCCTTCGATGCCTGTGCCGAAGATAAAGGATGCCGATGGCGTTGAACACAAGGTAAAGGCATCTTATACCCAAAGACAGCACGTGAAACTCGTTATGGTTTTATTATACGGCTTACTGTTCGGGACGTTCCTTGGAGTGATTCTAATGAAGCTTGCCATATTTATCGAGGATGAGAAACTCGGGGACGCCTTATTTACAGCCAGCGTCATGTCATTCTTTCAAGCGGGCGTTCTGACAACCTCGTTCCTGTATGGACTATTGGAGAAGATTACAAAAAGATATATCATCGTTGTAGCCCCAATCCTTGTGGGCATAGGCGCCTTATTTATATTCAACTCCGGTTCTTCGACGACCCTGATCCCGGCAGCATTTATTGCCGGAATGGGGTTAGGTCTTATGCAGCCTATAACCACAGGCAAGGTTATGGCTATAGGCCCTGTGTTTAACGGGGCATTTGCCAACTCTTTAAACGTCGGTGTTATGGCATCCAGCCTGTTTCTTGCAACATACGTCGAAAAGGTTGTCGGCCTCTTTATTCTGCCGACGGCAAAAAATCTCATTGGGACGGTAAGCTTTCTGTTTATATTCATTACCGCATTCAGTCTTATATACGTGATCTGGGATCCTCTTAAAGGCGTAAATGATGAGAGAAAAGAAGCTCCGGCGGCATATGCCTAATTAAGGATTTCGGTCCCTGGCATGCCGGGCTGGCCATTGACTGAATAAATGTTGAGATGCCCCATCTGGGCATAGAGCCTGCGGGAACGTTCTGCTGTCCCGGAAGATTTCTGCCCTATGACATCCCGGCGGGATACTATAATGACCTCACATACAGGCCCAACGAGAAAAACCTCTTAAGGACTGAACTTTTTATTGAACAGGCACTCGAGGCCATAGAGTACAGGCCCCCGGCAACAGCATCCGGTTCTTTTCTTTGACCTATGGGAGTTCTTTATGGCGAGGATGCCCCGTTACTTCCTCCCAGGTCTTAGGACCCACGTCTTCTCGCCTCGTCAGCCTCCTAAAACGCCCTGTCGCTTCGGCTAATTCCAATTGCAGAGAAATATCACCGCCGCCTTTTCCGGGATCGGCCATTCCGGAATCACCTTTTCCGGCATTCTGATCAGGCTTCCGAAACTCAAATTCTATAGCCCCTGTAGGACAAATCCCTTCACAGAACAAACACATCTCACAGTCCTGGGTCTTGAAAACATACGGGAATACGGAGTCATCAATATTGTAACAGGGGCAGCCCTTGACACAAAGCCCGCAGCGGATACATTTATCAGGATTTATCTTCAGTTCATTTCCAGGCTGCGATTTCGCCCCCTCCCTGTTCGGCATCCCTTCAAGTTCACAGACATAGTTCATCGACGTCGGGATTTCCAATGGATAAGGCATTTTTTCAACTTCCATATTGCTGTCCATATCCGGCGCTGGACTCTGCTGCCCGGCGCCCATAAATACAAAGGGGTGACCTTTACCCCAAATCTGATCAGACGTTTCGGTTGAGTGTAATGTCGGGATAATGCCGGTTTCCCCATCGGATATTATGCGGCTATGCTCTACCATTGCCTCGCCGAAAGACTCTGCCTCCGCCAGGTCAATCTCATCGGGGTGTCCGTCTGTGTACCATGGCTTCATGTGCCCGGGGACCTTGCAGCCACAATACCAGTCCTTCCAGCCGATAACGGTCATGCCGGCTTCCTTAAGCGGCTGAACCCCCCTTATTATACACCGCCCCGGCATAGTCCCATGGGTGGAATACCAGAAAAAGTGCTTACCCTTCAAAGTTGGAGGCAGATTTTTACAAAAATATATGACGATTGGACTTGGGCAACTGCTCCATGTCGGAGCGCCTATCCCTATCAAATCATACTTCTCCAATTTCGCCGGTGTTATCTCTTTAACCCTGACGAGGTCGCATTGTCCTGTTTGTCGGGTAATTCCCTTTTGAATGGCCTGGCCGATCTTCTTGGTATTCCCTGTCTGTGAGTAATAAATTACTATACTTTTCATATCGTTATACTTAGTCTCATTCTCTTTCGCAGCCGCTTCGGAATGGGTAACCGTGCCTGTCATTTTTATGACAAATGGCGATGCTATCGCAGCTGAACTCACGGCCATAAACTTTCTTCGAGTCAAATTCGTTTCGGTCATAATACCCTCTTTTTTTCTTCAAAAAGTAAGACACGAAAAAACAGTAGAATATCAAAACACTGTTTTTTGGTTTTGATAATTAGAATTTTTAACATTGAAATTCGTTTCGAATTTTAAACCTCAAATTTCCGCTCCGGGACTTAGGTCCATGGTCTCTCAGCCGCTGCGTTCCTGCCGGAAATCCGCCCGAAGGCGGCCAGTTCACCGAGATTGCCGCCTGTGACGCTGTAGGTATGTCCATAGACTGACCCGCAGTTTCCTGCCGAATACAACCTGGGTATAGGATTGCCGTCAACATCTACTGCCTGGCCTCTGGCGTTTTTCCTGGGGCCGCCGCCGGTGCATACCAGCCCCGGATACAATGGAAGAGAATAATACGGCGGGGTCTCAATGGTCGCCAGTTTTTTTGAATCTCTTCCGAAATCCGGATCATCCCCGGATACGCAATACCTGTTGTATGTCTCAATGCTCTTCCTCAGTAAGGCGGGATCCATAGCCCCGCCGATTGCGGCAGCCAGTTCCTCTATGGTATTCCCTTTTTTAACCCATCCCTTTTCGATCTCTGTCTTGTTGTCCATGCTCCATCCCTCCCATCCGCCTAATTCCGGAGGGGTAATCAAACGCCCCCACCTCCAGCCTCCGTGATCGAGGGCAATCCCGCCGCCTATCTGGCCGAATGAACCGGCCGACTGACCTGTCTCATCACATATAATATAGCTAGGGATACGGCTGAAACCGACTGTCCCGAAGTCGTATAGCGCATGCAGACGCCATCCGCCATGGGGATTGAATTGAGATGTCTCATCACAATAGCGCCTGCCGATACTGTCAACCCATATATAGTTGCTGGATTTGACTTCACAACAGATCCCAAAG
>JAFGIC010000100.1 GCA_016929815.1 Deltaproteobacteria bacterium | reverse complement strand
ATTGACATGTAATCCTGATTTCTTTACACTGACATCAAATCATTTGATGCGTTTTCATGAGATTTTTCTCTTTGGAGCTCAAATTCGAACTCGCATTCACACAGGATTCAGCATACTCATACGGCTATTCGATTTAAAACCTGATGTTCAATGTCCGGGTTGCCTTATCTGTAAAGTTTTTTTCATAATTATTCAAGTGTCATAATAGTAGATTGTTTTTATCGAACTGTGCAGTAACGATATTTCTAGAATATGACGTTATTGCCGGTACGCTCTTGAACTGTATCCTATTTCTGAAGCTCGCTTTTGAATAAAGTCAGTAATTTTGTATGTTTTTACATGCAAATTGCTTAACTTGAAATAACGGTTCTTTGATGCTGTCTGATCACACGCTTAGCGTGAGGAAGTAGCGGCATAAATTGTCAGGCATTGAATAGTTTCTGATTTTTCAGTTCATTAAAAGGATATTTTATCATGTCTCCAGGTATTTTGACTATTGACGGCAAAAAATTCATGTGGGACGGCGTTAAGTTCACATCGAAAGAGGAAATTCTTGACACGATACAGAAATATAAGAGGGAAGGCTTCGAGGTCGAGACATTCGAGGAAGGCGAAAATATTTTTCTTTATACGCGAAGGGTCGTCAAGGAAGTTGTTGTTACACAATAACCAGCCCAAAAAATTCGTTAATAAAATTTTTATAAGTGACTTTTTTAGAAAATGCAGAGTTTTTGATCCGTTAGGGGGGCGTTTCATGCTTACTGAACGGGAGTAATAACTTATGAAGTTTTAACGAAAGGAGGTTTGGATATGGCGATGACTGTAGTGGAAGATTGGTTGAACGCCTGTTCCGGTTGTGAGATTTCTATTCTCAATATTGGAGATGCATTGGTGGATATCTTGCCTAAATTAGAATTCCTGCACATGACGGCTTTAATCGACCACAAATTTTTTGGTCAGGTCGGCGATGGCACTGTCATGGAGATTCCGGAGGCGGATATCGGTATTGTCACAGGCGGCGTCCGAAATGAAGAGCATAAACATGAATTAGAGGAGATTCGTAAGAAAACAAAGTTCTTAATCGCCCTGGGCAGTTGTGCGTGTTATGGCGGGGTCCCTGCCCAGGCAAATATGTGGAAAAATGAGGATGTTTTTGAAAAGGTCTTCAGGAATTGCGCCTCCACCGAGCCTGCCCCGGACCCTGTGGACCCGAGCGTGCCTAAATGGACTCCTACATGCGCCGCCCTCGATGAAATAGTTAAGGTGGACATCAGCATCCCCGGCTGCCCTCCCCATCCTGACTGGATAGCCGATGCCCTCACTGCTCTCCTGGAGGGAAAGACATCCTGGACCCTGCCTGAACGGAGTGTGTGCGATACCTGCCCTGTTATCAGGGAAAAGAAGTCAGGCGGAGGTCCGGTCAAGCGATGGATTCAAAACATAGATTTTAATCCTGAGGAAGGCATCGATAAGATGAGATGCATTAATGAACAGGGGTTTCTGTGTATGGGACCGGTGACTCTGGCAGGGTGCGCAGGCAAGTCCGGGGTACCCCGGTGCATTCAGGCCCGTACGCCATGCCGTGGCTGTTTCGGTCCTATCCGAAAAGGATCCCAGCCCATGGTTGATATGATGGGCGCCCTGAGTTCAGTAGGTCTTGAAGCCAAATCCGTCTTGGATAGGCGGGCCATGATGAATCGGTATATCGGCGGACACGGGTTCCTGAGACCCCTGCCTGCACGGCCGGTCAGGTAAGGAGGTGAGCCATATGAGCAAAGTAATAAATATCCAGCCGGTAACCAGGATAGAAGGCCATGCAAAGGTGGCAATCACTCTGGATGATTCAGGAAATGTCAGCGACACCAAATTCCACGTTCAAACCTTACGCGGTTTTGAAAAATTTTGTGAAGGCCGCCCTGTGGAGGAGATGCCCAGAACGGTATGTCATATCTGCGGCATCTGCCCATGGGCACATCACATGGCCTCCAGCAAGGCTACTGATGCATGTTTCGGCGTCACGCCGCCTCCGACTGCTGTAAAATTACGTCGTCTGATGCAGAATATAGCCTATTACAGCGATAAGATCCTGCATTTTTACTTTCTTGCTGCCCCGGATTTTATAATAGGCCCTGATGCGGATTATTCCGTTCGTAATGTGGTGGGGATTTTGAATGCCTCCCCGGACATTGCCAAGAAGGTTGTGCATATGCGCCATTTAGGGGCGCAGATCCTGGAGGGATTTGCAGGCCGGGCAATACACCCGACATTTTCCGTGCCTGGTGGAGTCAGCAAACCCCTTACCGAAGCAGACCGAAGGACAATGCTCCCAGCGGCTCAGGAGATGCTGGAATTCGCCAAGTTTTCCATGAAGTTTGCAAAGGAAAATGTCTTTCCCAAACACATGGATGCCGTAAAATCCATCGGAGTCATCAATGTAGGTTCTTTGGGAACGGTAACGGATGATGGCACCCTTGATTTTTATGACGGCAAGCTTCGTTTAATGAAGGCGGACGGCACATATGAGGATTTCGCCTGTGATCAGTACCTGGATTATATAGGCGAAGCTGTGGAGCCATGGTCCTACCAGAAATTTCCCTATGCAAGGAAGTGGGGCAAGCTTAATCTGTCTTTGGATAATCCGGTGGGCGTATATCGCACAAACTGTCTGGCACGCATCAACGTTGCAGATAAGATGGCAACCCCACTGGCCCAGGCTGAATTGGAGGAGTTCAGGTCCGCCTTCGGACGTCCGGCTCATTATACACTCCTATATCATTATGCGCGGCTTATTGAACTGCTGCAGGTGGCGGAAGACATAGTGCAGCTCCTGAACGATTCCGGGATAACGGATACCAATATAAGGGCTGCGGTTGAGCCTAAAGAGGGCCGCGGCGTAGGCTGTGTTGAGGCGCCCCGAGGGACACTTATTCACGACTATGAGTGCGATAAGGACGGTCTTATAACCAAATTGAACCTTATTGTCGGAACGACACACAATGCCGCAGCCATTAATCTCTCAGTGAATCAGGCGGCTAAGGAGGTAATCAAAGGGGGTAAATATGACCAGGGGATCCTGAATAGGGTAGAAATGGCCATACGCTCCTACGACCCCTGACTGAGCTGCGCTACGCACCGCCTGGATGGCGGTCTTGCAATTGATCTTACAATCCTTGATTCAAAGGGACAGGTTATCGATACCCTAAGCAAGTAAAGGATAAAGGGTTGGCGTTTAATATCACGGCTGAAAGATTTAGATTACAGAGAATGATCTGTAACCTGAAATTATTTACGTGAATTTTGCTGTTCAAGAAGTAGTAAAGGGGGAGAGTCGATAAGCCATGCAATTTCTGGAGACTATGTATAAGGACGTGGTTGTTTTAGGGTGCGGCAATATTCTCTATGGTGACGACGGCTTCGGGCCTGATGTGGCAGAGTATCTTGAGAATGCCTGCCGCATACCAGGCCATGTTTCCGTGATTAATGCAGGAACCGGTGTGAGAGAGATGCTTTTTGATCTGGTGATAAGTGAGCAAAGACCTAAAAAGATTATCGTTATCGATGCCATTGACGCCAACAGAGTCCCGGGGGAGGTTTTTAAAATCCCGCTTGAGGAGATGCCGGAACATAAGACCGATGACTTTTCCATTCATCATATGCCGACCACGAATATGCTGAAGGAGTTGAGGGATTTCTGCAATGTCGAGGTTATAGTGATAGTGGCACAAATCGAGTCGGTGCCTGAAGAGGTTAAGCCGGGGCTCACAAAGACATTAACGGGCGCAATAACCGTCGCCGCAGAGGAGGTTCTGCGTTTCTGCGGGTGACCAACCGTACATGGAGATTATTTCCAAGGAGTTTATAGAATGAAATATGATGTTGATTCGACCTTGCTGTCCGATGTGCGAAAGTTCGGTACTTTTGATGCAACCGGCTGCTTCAACTGCGGGACCTGCACCCTGAGCTGTGACCTTGCAGGCGATAATGTCTCCTTTCCAAGGAGATCGATGCGACAGGTCCTTATGGGCCAGAGACAGCTTGTACAAGAGTCCCTGGACCCCTGGATATGCCATGACTGCGGAGACTGTTCAAGGGTATGCCCGAGACAGACGGAGCCCCGCGACTCCATGATGACATTGCGTCGGTATCTGGCATCGGTCTATGACTGGACTGGTATCGCTTCAAGGATAACCAGTTCAAAGATCTGGTATTTCGGGTCTCTTATTTTAGTAGGTCTCATTGTCGCAGCATTAATAGTATGGTATCACGTCTATGAATTGGAGATGGGCTATTATGACTTTGTGGCCAATCCCATGGGTCTTGAACACATGTTTCCCATGATGACATGGTTCACGGTCATTGTGGTTGTCTTCCCCTTTTTCATCCTTTTGACCAATGCCTTCCGCATGTACTGGATAACGGTCCATAAAAAGGACTACATACATTCACCTGTTACACAATGGATTATTGAATTAAAAACATTCTTTTATCATTTTTTTACATATAGGAAGATGGT
>JAFGIC010000099.1 GCA_016929815.1 Deltaproteobacteria bacterium | reverse complement strand
TTGCACCAATGCCATCCCCATATCATCCAGACCGACAATACCCAGCCTCCATTCGCGATCTGAAGCAAGAATCCTTTTTACCTCCTTCAGTAGATCGTTGACCTCATACCCGACCCCACGTATACCGAATTCGCCGAAAAAAGAGAGATCCTTTCGGACTTGTGCCGGATTTACATTGCACATATTGGCCAATTTACCTGACGATACAACCTGTGTGCCTTCCTTCATTAAATTCTCGAGAGGCCTGAGATATATGGCCATTCTTTCAATGGTTGCATCAGGTATCTTTATCTCTTTTATCATAAATTATCTCCACGGAGGTCTTCGCTTATATGAGGAGAAAGGTATTGTGAATAAATGCACATAGTAGTTGAAAAAAATGAGGACATGGCTTATAGATGCCATGTCCTCATTTTTCAGAAATTATCAACCCCCAATTGCCTTTACGATCGCGTCCAGCATTGGTTTAAGGTCAGGAATCTTAAATACCATGATAAAGCAGATGAGCAAGGCATAGATACAGAGAGACTCGATCAGGGCCAGCCCGATAATCATGGTGGTCATAATCTTTCCACCAGCCTCGGGATTCCTTGCTGTTCCCTGGAGCGCCCCGTTAATGGCATGCCCCATGCCGAGCCCGGTACCCAGGGCCGCGACGCCGATTGCGAAACCGCACGCGATGGCGATTCCAAAAAAGGTCCACAACCCGGCGCCCATTGCTCCACCGTCACCTGCCATGGCCATTGATGCAATTCCTAAAACCATCACAACGGCTAACACTGCGACTACATTTTTTTTCAACATATAACTCTCTCCCTTCGTTTAAATATTTTGCCTTCTTCCAAATAATATCCCGATATAGATATTCGATGATTTAATGTGCTTCTTCCATGGCACCCGCAAAATATACAATGGCCAGAAGCATAAAAACAACTGCCTGGATGAAACTCACAAGTATTCCTAAAAACAGTATGGGCAGAGGGGCTAAATAGAGCCCGGCAAGGCCGAACAGGATGCCCAATATCTTCTCTTTGCCGAAGATATTACCGAAAAGCCTGACGCTCAGAGACATTATACGTGCGAAATGACCGATAAGTTCAATGATAATCATTATAGGTGCAAGGGCCCAGACCGGTCCCAGGAAATGCTTGATATATTTTTTTCCATGAAACTTTATGCCGATTATATGGGTCAGGATAAATGTACATGCAGCCAGGGACAGGGTGGTATTTATGTTTGCGGTAGGGGAAAAAAAGCCGGGTATAAGCCCTATAAGGTTGCATACAAGGACGTAGATGAAGATAGTCGCGATAAAAGGGAAAAATGCCCTGCCTTCAGGTCCGGTAATCTCCACCATAAAATCCTCAAGACTTCCAATAATGAACTCTAATACATTCTGGCCCTTTTGGGGAAGCAGCTTTATCCCCCTTGAGAGCAAAAAAGCGGCTACAAGAATAATTATCATAATAAGCCAGGAATGGGTAACATGTTGATAGCCGTGCGCAAAATGTGTAAGGCCCATGGCTCCAAGGATTTCGGTTAAAAAATAGTAGTGATGCTCCACGATTAAGACGCCTCCTTAGTGAATGTATTCAGTGCCATGCTGATTCCTGTGATAACAATACTTATTACAACGGTCGAAAGCCCTATGGCCAGGCCGATAGGATCTACCAGGCCCTCGTTTATCAAGACGAATATAATCACTCCCAGCACGAAAAGGCGAAAATAATATTTGGCGATGATAGAGATTTTCTTGGACATTAATAAACCGTCAGGGGAAAAGGCCCTGCGAATGGTATGCTGAAAGACCTTAAAATTGGCAATAATAAGAAAACCGCCTAAGATAGTCCCGAGAGTCTTTGAAGGGCTCAACAAAAAATAGCTGATAGAAGAGAGTATCAAAAGGATTACCCAGTTTTGAGCTTTCAGATCTTCGTATATGATTTTCCAATCCATGGGTATCAATCTATCTACAGATCTTTTGCCTTTTTATACATAATATAGAGGTTTCTGAAGGCTGCCACGATGCCGAATCCCAAAAAGACAAAGAACAGCCACGGTTCTGTTTCGAATTTTTTATCAAGGTAGTAACCTATCCCAGCGCCCAATCCAATCGATAGGGCCATGGCCAATCCAACTGTGCTGAGATATCCTAAGGTCCTGATAATATTCTTTGTTTCATTATCCATTATCGATCAAGACCGGCAGTGTTGCTCACCTCCGCAGATGGGCTCTTCTATCACATATTTTTCAGCAAAGTCAAGGGCCTTTTCTTCAAATGGATCTCAGGCTCTCTTCCGCGCAATAAATGCTCTTTTGAATGATTTCTTCATTATGGGCTATTGAAACAAAAGACGCTTCAAATGGTGATGGGGCCAGGTATATTCCTTTCTCAAGCATGGTCCTGTAATATCTCTTAAACATTTCAACATCGCTTTCTTTGGCGGATGCAAAGTCTTCCACCGGGTTAGCCGTAAAAAAGATGCTCCCCATAGAACCTATATGGTTGACAACAACATTCAGACCTGCTGATCGGGCCGCGTTCCCCAGTCCGGAAAACAGTGCCCTCCCCTTCTCTTCCAGTTTCCTGTAGACATCCCCTTTTTTGAGTATCGCTAATGTGGCCAGACCCGCTGCCATTGCCAGGGGGTTTCCGGAAAGGGTTCCAGCCTGATATATATCCCCCTGAGGCGCCATCCTTTCCATTATCTCTCTTCTTCCGCCGTAGGCTCCGACCGGCAGACCGCCGCCGATGATCTTTCCGAGACATGTAAGGTCAGGTGAAATGCCGTAGAGTTCCTGTGCCCCTCCAGGGCTGACCCTGAACCCGCTTATCACTTCATCGAAAATGAGCAGTGAGCCGTTGTCCCTTGTAACCTCCCTCAACCCCTTCAGAAATTCCACATTCGGGATAATGACCCCCATATTTCCCGGTATCGGCTCTACGATAACAGATGCTATCCCGTGGCCGTATTTTTCAAATGCCTCGATGACAACATCCAGGTTATTAAATGGTAAGGATATAGTGTGCCGGGCCAGATCTTCAGGCACCCCCGGACTGCCGGGGATCCCTAATGTGGCCACGCCTGACCCTGCCGACACCAGCAGGCTGTCCGCATGCCCATGATAGCATCCTTCAAATTTGATGATTTTGTCCCTGCCGGTGAAGCCCCTTGAAAGACGAATGGCACTCATTGCGGCCTCTGTCCCGGAATTCACCATCCTGACCATCTCCACTGACGGAACCATATCTATAATGGCCTCTGCCATCTCCACTTCCAACTCGGTTGGGGCGCCGTAACTGGTACCATCTGATAATCTCTCCTTCAGGGAGCTGACAACCTCCGGATGCCCGTGCCCTAAAATCATCGGTCCCCAGGAACAGACGTAATCGATATATTTGTTACCATCAGCATCCCATAAGAAACACCCTTCGGCCCTTGAAATGAATAATGGATCAACGCCTACCGCTTTTCCAGCCCTCACGGGACTGTTCACTCCCCCCGGGATAGATCGAACCGCTCTCTGAAAAAGAGTCTTGGATTTTTCTCCCATATATTATCTCCAGTAGATGTAAAAATATAGGCATAGGGCACAGGGCATAGGGCATAGGGCACAAGGTTAAATCACAAAAAAAATCAGCCTTTCCCTGCCCCTTACACCCTAAGCCTTGAGCCCCCGCTTGACCGGCTCCTTTCAACTAAAGCCTACGAAGCCTGTGTGCTAAAATTCTCAAAAATATTCCATGCTTGATTTCTTAAATTCCTTCTCGCTGAAGAGCAGGTTGAACTCATGGATTCCCGTATTTTTTGAGATACGCAGGGCTATTTCAAAACACTCATCCCTGCTGTCACCATGTATCATTGTATATAAATTGTATTTCCAATCCTTTTGAGGCCTTCTTTCATAGCAATGGGTAACCTCGCGGAACTCGGCCATAACCCTTCCCGTCTCCTCTATCTTTTCTTCCGGAACGACCCAGGCTACCATGGCGTTGGACCTGAATCCAGCCTCCTGATGATACAGGGTAGCGCCAAACCTCCTGATAACCCCTTCCTCAATCAGATGT
>JAFGIC010000098.1 GCA_016929815.1 Deltaproteobacteria bacterium | reverse complement strand
TTTTAACCTTGATTATACGTCAGAACATCGACTGGAGACGCTGAGAATCATTTAAAGATAAATATTAATGAATCAACTATTAACCGCTATCTAATGAATTTACACTTTATAAATAACCACAAATAATGTATAAAGCCGCGGGGTTGTAATAATGGAAGAAAAAAAAGGATGTTTTGGCATACTGGATAATGTCTTTCCCATTTCCGATAACGGATTGAGAGAGGTACCAGCTGAATGTTTTCAATGCCCGGACCGAATATCCTGTCTTAAAACTGCAGTATCCACGGAAGAGGGCATAAAGATGCGGGAAGGGGTCCTTGATCGTGCGGCTAAGGATGGTGTTATTGGCAGACTGCAGAGGTGGTCACGGAAAAAAGAACTCCATCGGCTCCTAAAACAGCAGGAAAAGAAGAAAAAATATGGTAAAAATAACCTGCCCAAATTGTAATTTTTCAAAAACAGTACCAAAGGAGAATATCCCGGCCGGATTAAGAGTGGTAAAATGCCCGCGATGTAATAATCGTTTTGACTATCTCACAAAAGATGCTGATTCTGGAAATGAGAATGAAGCTGGGCCACCCGAAAAAACGGAAAATCGTATAGAATCTCCTTGGGAAAATCGCGAAAAAATCGGAAACCGGCAGGCGATATTCGAAACTTTCAAATACGTGCTATTTTCCCCGAGGTATTTTTTTTCCGGGATTACCTACTCCAGGGGAATTACGGAACCTTTTGCCTATGGTCTGCTTTTCGGCTCAATAGGTTCGATGTTTGGATTTTTCTGGCAATTCCTTGTTGAATCGATGAATGTTCAATCCTATGGGAGTTTTTTGCCGTTTCAGATAAGCCAAAATGCCCTTTCACCTTCATTGATAATCACGGCCCCGTTAATATGTGTCCTCATAATGTTCATAACAGGAATAACAGCACATCTGTGCCTTATGGCGGTCGGAGGTGGCGGAAACGGTTTTGAAGGGACTTTTAGAGTTATCGCCTTCTCCCAGTCAGCCCAGTTATTAGGAGTAATCCCATTTATTGGAGGTTATCTCGGCTCAATATGGAGTATTATCACAATGATTATAGGTCTTAAAGAGATCCACGAAACAAGCTATATCAAGGTTATCATAGCAAGCTTTATACCGGTTGTGTTGATAATACTGATTATTTTAATGGCAACAATCATGTCTTTTTCCTTTCTCGTTTAGGTCTGTGAGTTGACTCCCATGAAAGTAGATTATCAAAAGTCCTTGAACCCGGCCCAGCTTGAAGCTGTAATGACGCTGAACGGACCGGTTCTTGTTATCGCGGGCGCCGGAAGCGGAAAAACCAGGACCCTTGTTTACAGGGTTGCACGTCTGATTGAGCACGGAGTATCGCCGGAGAATATCTTACTGCTGACCTTCACAAGGAAAGCGTCCGGGGAGATGCTTGAAAGAGCGGCAGGCTTGGCTGACGAGAGATGCCGATTTGTCTCCGGCGGCACATTTCACTCACTATCCCATCAGGTCCTGAGAAGTCGGGCCGACCTCATCGGCTTTGATCGATCCTTTACGATTTTAGATCGTCCGGATATGGAAGAGATTATTCAGTCAATCGTCAAGGAAATGGATATCGTAAGAGCGAGTATCAGATTTCCGAGGCGTTCGACAATTGCCTCAATCCTGAGCAAAGCTGTCAATCTTGAGCAGAATATAGAAGCCCTGATGAGAGATGAGTTTTCCCAATTCCTGGAATATATCCGGGATATTCAGAGAATCGATGTGCTTTACAAGAATTATAAAAGATCCAATCAGCTTATGGATTATGATGACCTGCTTATATTTTGCAGAAAAATCCTTGCTGAAAATGAACATGTCCGCAAAGAACTCAGCGACACTTACCAATATGTAATGGTTGATGAGTACCAGGACACAAACGGCATCCAAGCGGATATTGTTAAATGGCTTGCGACTGAGCGCCAGAACGTTATGGTGGTCGGAGATGACTCGCAGTCTATTTATTCTTTCAGAGGTGCGAATTACAGAAATATGTTTGATTTTCCTATAATGTTTCCGGAGACGAAGATAATCAAACTTGAGGAAAACTACCGTTCCACTCAACCCATCCTGACGTTTACCAATTCTCTCATGGATCAAGCCCAAGAAAAATACACCAAATGTCTTTTTACAAAAAGGAAAGGTGGTATCCGGCCGAAGGTTGTTAACGTCAAAACCGACCCGGGGCAAGCCAAATTTATAAGCAGGACCATTTTGGGACTTCTAAATGAAGGCAAATCCCTCAAAGATATGGCCGTACTTTTCAGGGCAGCTTACCATTCTTATGAGCTTGAACTGGAACTGACAAGGCAGGCCGTCCCTTTTGTAAAATATGGCGGCTTTAAATTTATGGAATCTGCCCATATTAAAGATCTTATTGCGCACATGAGAATTTTGTTCAACAGAAATGATGCTGTCAGCTGGGGGCGCGTACTAAGACTAATCAATAATATCGGACAGAAAAAAAGCAGTAATATCATTAAATGGATGCAAAAGTCGGGAGTGCAACCCTGGCAGGTAGGTGAATGGCCTGGAGCAGGAAAAGACAGTCAAGGGCTGAAAGCCCTTGGAGATTTATTGCGGCAACTGACCGATGAAAATATGAAACCTGAAAGAGCCCTTGAACTCGCAAATAAATACTATGATCCGATTCTCAGGGAGAGATTCGACGATTTTCCAAAACGGCAAAAAGGCCTGGAGCAGCTTATCAACATGGCCTCACGGAAAAGAAAACTTAAGGCTTTTCTGGATGAATTAATGTTGGACCCACCGAGCTCAAATGCCGATGTTAGTCCGCTCGAAAATGATAGCTATCTCACACTGTCAACGGTTCACTCAGCCAAGGGTCTGGAATGGCCTGTTGTCTTTGTAATTTGGGTAATGGAGGGGTATTTTCCCTCATCAAAATCCCGTTCCAGCCTGCAGGCGATTGAGGAAGAACGCCGACTCATGTATGTTGCCGCGACCAGGGCAAAAGACAAGCTAATCCTTTGTTATCCGGGCCAGGAGGAGCTTCCTATATGGCAATTGGCTGAGATGGGATATATAAGTGGTCTCTCGTCTTTTATCCAATCTTTACACCCTGAAGTCATGGATCATTCCTCATTAGACAATAATATATTGAACAATAATTTCAGCAATTTTTCAATAAGGAAAAAGCAACCCCGCGTGATAGTTAACACAGCCCCCTTTAAGGAAAGTTCCGTGAACTCTTCCGGTCTTAAACAGGGGGATAGAGTAAAGCATCCCGCGTTCGGTATGGGTGTAATTTCTAAGTTTCTGGATAAGGAAAAGGTTGAAGTATTATTTCGTGACGCGGGTCGTAAGCTTCTCCATTTGGAATATACGACACTTGACAAGGTTTGATAATATAAATGGAAATTTCACATGGGAAAAAAATCATCCTCATATGAGAATGAGGTTAAATATCTATACAGTCTTCAAAAATACGGCATCAAATTCGGGCTTTCCAAGACCTCAAACCTCATGAAGGCCTTTGGAAATCCCCATTATGGCCAATCGTATATTCACATAGCTGGAACAAACGGCAAGGGATCCGTGGCTGCCATGCTTGAATCGATCCTGATCAAGTCAGGGTTAAAGGTTGGCTTTTACTGCTCACCTCACCTTGTGCGCTTCACTGAACGATTTCGTATTAACATGGAGGAGATACCGCAAGAAAAAGCCGCCGAAATAATCTGTGAACTTAGACAAGCCATTAATGAGAAAGAGCCGCCAACCTTTTTTGAGATGACTACTGCAATGGCTTTGATATATTTTGCACGCGAAAACACGGACATTGCCATAATGGAAGTCGGGATGGGAGGCCGCCTTGATTCAACA
>JAFGIC010000097.1 GCA_016929815.1 Deltaproteobacteria bacterium | reverse complement strand
GTACTTGCGACTGAGACAGTTAGCACAGCGGATACAGGGACGAATTTCGTCCTCCTTGCCCCAATAGGCCTTATTGGGCGTTTCAGGATCGGCAAGGAGCTGACGGCAGATGCCGATAAAATCAGCCTTTCCCTCGGCTATGACCTCTTCCATCTGGGCGGGATCGCTAAAACCACCGACTACCGTGACGGGGATATTCACTCGTTTCTTGACTTCAGCGGCCAGTTCAATGTTGAGGCCATGGGGTTGATAAACGGTCGAGAAGGTATAGTGGCCCGCCGACCAGTAGCTGCCGGCGGAGACGTGAATGATGTCGACCTTCTCCTGGATCATGGTCGAGAATTCGGCCACTTCGTCGATATGCATACCGCCTTCGACGTGTTCCTCACCACTAATGCGGTATTCGATGATTATGTCGGGGCCGGCGCCGCTGCGGACAGCGTCTGCGACCATCATCGGGAAGCGGGCGCGGTTTTTCAGGCTCCCGCCGAATCTGTCGGTGCGTTTATTGTTCAGGGGAGAGAGGAACTGGGACAGGAGCCAGCCGTGGGCACCGTGGATCTGGATCAGGCGGTAGCCGCATTCTTTAGCAATGGCCGCGGACCTTTCGAAGTCCGCACACACCTCTGCAATCATCACCTTGTCCATTTCATGGACGACGGTGCCATCGGGACGGGAGTAGCCCGTCGGGCCCCAGACGCCGCGACCGCCGGTGAGGACTTCACTGGCATTCTCTCCGGCATGGAACAGCTGAATGCCGGGGATCGCACCATGGCGGCTGATAGCGGAAGCCAGTTTAATATGGCCATTACTGGGAGTGATGTTTACCATGCCCTCGAAGCGTTTTTCGGGGACCAGGAATGACATATTGCCGCGTACCGCATGGGTGCGGTTGACACACGTTTCGCCCTGTGTTACCAGGGCAACACCGCCCTTGGCCCTGTGGATGCTGTCGTAGATAACGGTGAGATTCGGAGAACCGTCGAGATTTGGCCATGCAGTTAGACTGGGAGTTGCGAAGATACGATTACGAAAAGTGAGGCCGCGGATGGTGTAGGGGCTGAACAGATGGGGATACCTGGTCATCACATACCTCCTGTAAAAATAGGGAACATCCCTGACTGTAGGAATCGAGCTAATAAACTGGTCTAAATGTATATTATGCTGTTCTTGTGTCAAGGTTTTTTGTATCATCGCAACGTGGTTATCTTCCCTGATATGCGGATATATCATTCAATGTTCTCAGGAGATAGAGATGAGCCAATCTGTTTGCATAAACGGTGGAAGCATTGATTTTTCTGGCTTTCGGTACCTGCTCTTCAAAACCTTTACCGGCAAGACTATTTGTGATATCCTTGTTTTCAATCATTTTTTAAATCTCTATAAAAGACTGAGAAAATACAATTGAAGCGATGGCTGTTTCTCAAATAATCTCAGGCCGGTGATTAGATATATTTTGGTACATTAAAGAACCAGGGAGAAAAGAAAATGAGAAAAATTTTTATTTTTGCATTCATCCTGTTAAATCTTCTTATGCCCTTCAGGCCGGTACAGGCGTCTGAACCTCAAGAAAAAATACTAAAGGTCATTATGTATATCTTTTCTTCAATCTCAGGCCAAAGGTTGGAAGGAAATGAAGAAGATGGAGCACAGGGCGATTTATATATAGATTTTAAAAAACGAACATTTTCACATACCGCTTTATCATCTATTCAGACATATTTCCCTTTAAATAGCAATGATGTGAAATACTATCAGGGAAATATCCTTGGGTCCGCTTATTATGCGACTTACACCTATTCACCGGTCAATTATAATGGAAGGTCATGTTATCTTGAAAAGGATTCCATTGACGGAAGTGAGACATATTATGGCCATTCCGGAAGTGATATTTATATGTATGGCGCTGATTTAGATAATGAAAGTTATGCCTTTAACAGCCCCCTGAAGATCCTCAATGAAACCATCCTGAACGATGGCGGTTCACTCCAGTCCAACACTACTATCACCGTAGAAGGGTATACAGTCGCCATTGATCTAAGTGTGAATGTAACTCAGGCTGGTTCGGTCACCATTCCTTTGGGCATGGCAAATAATTGCCGTTCAATAGATGTGAATATCTCCATAAGCATCCCCGGGGAAAATGAAGACCTTGAAGTCAAGGAGGCATGGATACTGGCTCCGGACATCGGCAAGATTCAGATCGCTGCATACGATCAGTTTTTGATCAGGAGGGGTTGGTTGTCCATTACCGGTGGGACAGTGGGAGGTAAGAGTGTAGACGATATTATCAACCCGCTTGTTGCAGACTTTCAGGCGAATATCCTTAACGGTTACGCTCCGTTAACTGTGGAATTTACCGACCTTTCAACCGGACAGATCACAAGTTGGTTATGGAATTTCGGCGATGGTACAACCAGTACAGAGCATAATCCTGCCCATATATATGACACAGCAGGTATATATACAGTGAATTTGAGTATAAATGGCCCTGACGGTTCTGATTCAACCGCCAAAGGCGATTATATCAATGTTCAATATGCAGCGCCTGTCGCAGCTTTCAGCGCGGATAAAAAACTCGGCATAGCCCCTTTGACTGTCAGTTTCGATGAACAATGCAGCGGTGTCATCTCTGGATGGTCCTGGATATTCGGAGACGGTTCAGAAAGCACAATAGGGAATCCTGTTCACGTCTACAACCAACCAGGAGAGTATTCGGTCAGCCTTACGGCAACAGGACCGGGTGGAGAGAACACGGTAACAAAGACCAATTTCATAATAGCAGCCAAACCGGAAGCAGATATAAATAATGACAACGAGATTGGTCTGATTGATGCCATGCTGATCCTAAGGGCGCTTGTAAGGTTGGATTCGCAATTAACAGACCCTCAATCCAAAGATATTAGTGGTGATGGTAAGATAGGATTGGAGGAAGTAATTTATCTGTTGAACCTGCTATCCTATTAATTATAAAAAAGTGTTAGGTCTCTGAGAATTTTGTTTCTGTATTATTGGAACATCGCAAGTTTAGTCCACCCCTTATGGCAGGCTGCTTCGGAGGACGGACTTCGGAGGATGGGTTAATCGATGATTATAAGGGGTCACCCATTAAATGCCTATAATAATTTTATCCTCTCTAAATTCTTTTCTATAAGCTCTATATAATAATTTTTTTTATCACCAAAATGGAACTTGATAAATTGATAAACCGACCCCATTTCTTTAAAGCGATTTTTCACATAGCTTTCATAATAATTCGGCGTATTTTTAATTAACTCATCAACCGAATTAAAAACAATATGCCCTTTCTGTTTAACCTTTTCTATGCCTTCATACTTATAAGCTTCCTTAAACTCATCAAATAGAATGGGTAATTTTTTTAAGTAATCATGCATAGCCATTTGTGATAAAAGATCAGCAGTTCCAAGGCTAAAAGCTGCTATTTTCTCCTCTTCAGATGAAAATTTTATATTGGATATCTTAGCGTGGCTTAAGGTACAGAATATCATATCCCTAACTGAAGAAACGCTGTTTTTATCGTATCCCTTGGTAGGCAGATATTTCTTTGCAAAATCAACTCCTCTATTGACATGCACAAAAGTATATTTAGCACCGGAGCCCTTCTCATCACCTG
>JAFGIC010000096.1 GCA_016929815.1 Deltaproteobacteria bacterium | reverse complement strand
GTTTCGTTTCAGTGACTCTATTATTCAGTTGCTCAATCATGCCTCTTTGGGCCGAAGATAGCAGACCACACGGATCAGAGGCAGGCCCTTCATTACGTGTGAAAAGGGTAAAGGAGGGGAAGATGACAGATGCAAGCCAACTCACGGAGCAAGAGGGAAGATATCTTCTCTCTGTGGCTCGCAAAACGATTGCGCGTAGATTTGATAAGAACAAGGAACAAAATCAGGATCAGGAAGATTCGAATATGTCTTCAAGGTTTTCTGAAAGACGCGGTACCTTCGTGACCCTTACCATAGACGGAAATCTTCGGGGATGCATCGGACATATCATCCCCCAGGAATCATTCATAGAAGGTGTCAGGGTTAACGCGATCAATGCCGCATTCCGTGATCCACGTTTCAGACCGCTTTCCAAAAAGGAATGGGAGAGGGTCAAGATTGAAATCAGTATATTAACCGAACCAAAGCCTCTGCCATATTCTAATCCGGATGAACTTCTCAAAAATTTAAGATCCGGCGTTGATGGTGTTATATTAAAACTGGGATTTCGCCAGGCAACTTTTCTTCCTCAAGTATGGGATCAGCTTCCAGATAAAAAGGAATTTTTAACGCATCTCTGTCTAAAGGCGGGTCTGGATGGATATGCTTGGAAAAAAGAGAAGATTGAGGTCTTTACCTATCAAGTTCAGGCGTTTGAAGAACACTGACTATTAGTCGACGTTATAGGGTAGATGGAGAATATCAAATAAAATCAGAAGATGATGAATGACAAATGTTAAATGTCAAGCGTCTTATTGTATTGTCCGTTATAGGGACAGGCATATCCTCCATTACTGTTCAGCTCGTCACGATCAGAGAGTTTTTGACCCAGTTTCACGGCAATGAAATAACCATCTCACTGGTTCTATTTAGCTGGTTATTGTTAACTGGTCTCGGAAGTCTTGCCGCGAAGTTTTTTAAGCGATCCTCCGTTACTCTATATTCTTTGCTTATTCTCCTTATTGCCCTATGGCCTCTGCCTCAGATTATCCTTATCAGGTATCTAAGGGAAGCTGTCTTTATACATGGCGTTTCTCCCGGGTTCTATCAGATCTTTTTCTATATAATATCCACCATAGCTCTTTACTGTTTTCTGGTGGGCTTCATTCTTCCATATGCCCTGAAGGTCTTAAGGACCGGCTACCATGACTTCACCTCCGGTGAACTCTATATCACCGACAGTCTGGGAGATATTTTAGGCGGAATCATATTCAGTTTTATCTTGGTCTACTGGCTGAAACCATTTAAAACAATCGCTGCCACCTCCAGCCTGCTTATCTTAAGCGCACTTCTCCTGCTGTTCCTTTTACGAAAACATTTCCTTCTAATCGGTTCAGTTCTATTGATATCCGTCTTCTATCTGTGTGCACTGAATACCCATTTTGAGAGATCGATCTTGTCCGGACAGTATGGAGATATTGTGAGATACTTGGAGTCACCTTTCGGGCGAATAGTAATTACCAGAGAAGGGGGCCAGCATACATTTTGGGAATCCGGTCTTCCCCTCTACTCAGACGCGAACGTCATGAACAGTGAGGAAAAAATCCACTATCCTTTGAGTCAGTTGGGAAAGATTGGAAATGTCCTCCTGGTTTCAGGCGGGCTTGGTGAAACCCTGGCTGAGGTCTCAAAGTACGACCCAGAACATGTCGATTATGTTGAGTTAGATCCTTATCTTACAGGGGCTGCACAGGAGCTTGGCTTTTTAAAGAAGAGACCCTATCTCTCAATTATGAACAGTGACGCAAGGAGTTTTATCAAGGGCGCCGAAAAAAGATATGACGCCGTCATCATAGATTTGCCTGATCCGGACACATTCCAGATAAACAGGCTTTTTACAAGCGAGTTTTTTTACCTTGTTAAGAAAATCCTGAATAGAAACGGCGTGCTCTCTTTCGGAATGGAATATTCACCCAACTATATCAGCGAAGTCAGAAAGCAGAAGCTTTCCACCGTATATAATACCGCCAAATTGCATTTTCGCAACATCAAGGTCCTTCCCGGTGGCGAGGCCTACTTCCTGTGCAGTGATGGGAAGATATCCACGGATATACCTTCCATGTTAAATTCGAGATCTATCTCAACAAAATATATTGAAGGTTTCTATTACGGCAATGTCACTCTCGAAAGGATAAAACAGCTTCAAGAAAGTATTGACAGGAGAGAGTATATCAACACCGATTTTGAACCGAGGATGATAAATATCACCTTTAAAGAATGGTTTTTTAAACACGGCGCCTCTCCAAAGGCCTTCCTGCTCATTATTATGGTCATTATTGTCCTATATCTGATATCCATGAAAAAAGAAGAATATATCCTCTTTTCCACAGGATTGACCGCGATGGGGGTAGAGATGCTGATCATTTTCACATTTCAGGTGATCTATGGCTATATCTATTTGAAGATCGGTCTAATAATAACGGTTTTTCTTTTAGGCCTTCTGCCCGGCGCAGCAGTAGGAAATCTTTACAAAGGAGGGCTTTTAATCAGACTTATTGTCTCGGATGTTATTCTTCTGTGTCTTTTATTGGTATTCTTCGCGTGGATCAGTTTTATAAAAGGAGAACTTCATCAGGCCTATTTCCTGATATACTGTTTCCTCTTCTCGTTCTTTTGCGGATTTCAGTTCCCTGTCGCAACAAGGATAATAGGCGAAAAAACGAGTCCAGCGGCAGGATGCCTGGCGGCTGATCTCGCGGGAGCCGCCGTGGGCACTCTTGTGGTGGGGACTTTATTGATCCCTTTATGGGGGATAGAGTCAGCGATAATTTTTTTAATATTGGTTAAAATATCAAGCAGCATGATTATATTATTCCCAAGGGCAAAGAGTTATTAGAGGGAAAAGGAGAAGACAACAGGTGTCTCGGCTTTTAACAAGAAAAGAGTTCCTGAAATCCATGGGCGCGTGTCTCTCCGCACTTTTATGCCCTGTTCAGTGCTATGGTTTCTGGCCCGGCAAAGAGGCCGGCGGCAAGAATGTAAAGGGCCATATTTTCAAGAATGATGCCCCGTCAGAGCCCTGGAAGTGGTCGATTGAGGCGTTCCACTATGAGTCCAACGGCAAGGATGTCAGGTGCCGCATATGCCCTAATAGCTGCTATCTCTCGCCCGGTGATCGGAGCGTCTGCAGGTCCAGGGTCAATATCGGCGGTAAGCTGTATTCCCTCGCATATGGCAATCCCTGCTCCGTAAATATCGATCCCATCGAGAAAAAGCCTCTTAACCATTTTTATCCGGGGACTTCCGTGTTTTCGATAGCCGCAACCGGGTGTAATTTCAGATGCCTTAATTGCCAGAACTGGGAGATCTCCCAGAGAAGACCTGAGGATGTTCATCACGGTGAGCTTTTCCCAGAGGATGTTGTTAAGGAGGCAAAAAATAGAAGCACTCCTTCAATCGCCTACACTTATTCAGAGGCTATTACCTACTATGAATATACTTATGATACCGCCAGAATTGCGAGGGAATGGGCGCTGAAAAATGTTTTGGTTTCCAACGGCTACATAAATGAAGATCCTCTTCGGGAACTTGCCGAGTATCTCGATGGTGCGAACATCAATCTGAAATCCTTTGACAACAAGATATATCAGGCTTTGAACGGGGGCAGTCTGGAACCTGTTCTTAATACCTTTAAGATACTCCATGATGAGGGTGTATGGTTTGAGATGACAACCCTTGTCGTACCAACCTATGTGGATGATCCGGAGATGATAAAGCGGATGTGCGGATGGATATTAAAGGAACTCGGGCCCGACTATCCATTGCATTTTTTAAGATTTTTTCCACAATATAAATTGACCAGATTACCCCCTACCCCTGTTTCAACCCTGGAACAGTTCAGGAATCTCGCCATGAAAGAGGGTATCCATTATGTGTACCTGGGCAACGTCCCCGGGCATGATGGATGCAATACCTTTTGCCATAACTGCGGAAAGGTCTTGATTGAGAGAAAAGGCTATCTCCTGAGACAGGTCAATCTTGAGGAAGGGAGATGTAAATTTTGTCGATCCCGGATACCCGGCAGATGGCATCATAAATGAGATCCTTGCCAAAAATAATTGAAATTCGCCCCTTGTCCGTTTTGCATCGAACAATAAATCACTGAATTTTTTAAAGTTGTCCTTTGGTCATGCCGACCACGAGATCCTATTTGTGACGATATAATATTTTTTTCCCTGAAGTTAAAAACCCATCATGACAGACATTATTGATCAAAGTTATAGTGGAATACTGAACTAAATTGAAGGGGATTTCT
>JAFGIC010000095.1 GCA_016929815.1 Deltaproteobacteria bacterium | reverse complement strand
CTGGGGAGAACAACGGACTTAACTGTCGCGCGTGATGAATTCGTGCCTGTTAATGAGGTTAATAAAGAACTTGGCAAATGGTTAAAGACCGGCGGAACTGCCGATTATATTACCCTGAGCGGTTCAGGCGAACCGACGCTTAATTCACGTTTTCATGAAGTTATTCAGTACGCAAGGGAAAACAGTGAGATTAAGACAGTCCTGTTGACCAACGGATCGCTTCTTGCCGTACCTGAAGTTCGGAACGGGGCCTCGCGTGCTCATATTGTTAAGGCATCCCTCAGCGCATGGGATCAAAGATCCTATTCATGGGTAAACCGTCCCCATGCTTCCATAGATTTCAAACAGTTCATTGAAGGGCTGAAGAGATTCCGGGATCAATTCCATGGAGAACTATGGATAGAGGTATTCCTTGTCTGGGGCATGAACTCTACAACTTCAGATGTCAGTAAAATAGCTGCGCTGGCGGAAGATATAGCTCCGGATCGCATCCAGCTTAATACTGCTGTTCGTCCGCCTGCAGAAGATTTCGTCGAGCCTCTCCCAAAGGAAAACATCGCATCCCTTTGCAATCTGTTTCGTCCTACGGCAGAAGTCATTGCGGATTTCAACATCGAAAAAGACGTAAAAATTCAGGCAAACAGGAAAACCATACTGGCGATGTTGCAGCGAAGGCCCTGCACGGCAAAACAGATAGCCGGTTCTTTCGGGATGCATCTTAACGAAGTCATGAAATATCTGGGCAACCTTACGGGGACGGGACAGATCCGGGAGGAAAGAAAAAACGGCGAGTTATATTACTCTCCTGTAAGAACGGCAAATAATTGAAGTGATAATTTTTAACTTACTATAAAACAACAAGAAACCACCTTTAGACCTTCAACAGTTTCTAAAGTATAAATTCTACACGGAGGCAATAAAAATGAAGATAGCAGTTACATCAACGGGACCGTCCCTGGATGACAATGTTGAATCACGATTCGGGAGGTGTCCCTATTTCCTTATCATTGATACAGACACAATGCAGTTTACTTCGATTGAGAATCCTAATATTTCCCTCGGCGGAGGCGCTGGCACTCAGTCTGCTCAACTGATGGCTGAGAAGGGCGTTACATCCGTTTTGACTGGAAACTGCGGCCCCAATGCTTTCCGGGTCTTCAGTGCAGCCGGCATTAATGTGATATCCGGGGTAACAGGCCGGGTCCGTAACGTGGTTGAACAATTCAGGTCCGGTTCCCTTGCCCATTCCCAAGAGCCCAATGTCGAGAGCCATTTCGGCATGGGCGGCGGTGGCGGCACGGGCCGCGGCATGGGCATGGGCGGCGGTGGCGGCATGGGCCGCGGAATGGGCGGAGGCATGGGCCGCGGTGGCGGTATGGGCCGCGGCATGGGCATGGGCGGCGGTGGCGGCGGAATGGGTATGGGAAGAGGTTTGGGAGACAGTGGATTTCCTCCTCCAGCCGGCAATCAAGGCGTAGCTTCTTCGGGAAAAGAAAATCTTGACGATCTGAAAGTTGAAGCAGACAACCTGAAAAAACAGCTTGAGGCTATAGAGGCAAGGCTTAAAGATTTGGAGAAAAAATAAAGGAGTGATCGATGATTATCAGTATCGCAAGCGGAAAAGGCGGCACGGGAAAGACGACAGTAGCAACAAATATGGCCCTTTCCCTTCAGGCGGATGTCCAGATTCTTGATTGTGACGTTGAAGAGCCCAATGCGCATCTTTTTATAAAACCTATAATTGAAGACGTAAGCACCATGTACACCCCCGTTCCGGTTGTGGATATGGAGAAATGCAACCTCTGCGGTGAATGCCAGAAGATATGTCAGTTCAAGGCCATAATAGTGGTAGGCGAGACTGTCCTGACTTTTCCGGAACTGTGTCATAGCTGCGGCGGATGTATGGAGGTCTGCCCTCAGAAGGCAATCACTGAAACAGGCAGGGAGTTGGGGATAATAGAACGCGGGAAAAGGAACGGTCTAGAATTTGTCCATGGCAAATTAAGGATCGGAGAGGCCATGTCCCCTCCCCTCATCAGGAAGGTTCGAGAATACGCGAGATCAGGGGCATTGACAATTATCGACGCCCCCCCCGGCACCTCTTGCCCTGTGATTGCAGCTATAAAAGGAGCGGATTTTGTGCTCCTTGTGACAGAGCCGACGCCTTTTGGTCTTCATGATCTTAAGCTTGCAGTAGGCGCCGTCAACCTCCTCGGCATTCCCTGCGGATTGGTCATCAACCGGTCTGACATGGGCGATGACAGGGTCAGGGAATACGCGGATAACGAAGGCATCCCGTTACTTATGGAGATTCCTTTTGATCGCAGGATCGCAGAATGCTATTCAAGGGGCGACATGATCATAGCAGCAATGCCGGAATGGAAAGAAAGGTTTAAAGAACTTTATCATAAGATTGAAGATATTGTTTCCGGTAAAAAATCCATAAAATCGTAAAGACACCTATTTATGAATTTAAATGCATAATAAATTCGGATGGATTCTCTTGAACATAAATCACACAACCGCGGTTTGTGGTCAGGTAAAGCAGATCGTCGCAGCTTGATCCGAATCGACGATAAAATCATTTATATACGCGCGGTTATAATAAAAAGGCAACATGGAGGCAGTTTAAAATGAAGGAGTTGGTTATTATAAGCGGCAAAGGCGGCACAGGGAAAACAAGTATGCTGTCGGCCTTTGCATCTCTGGCAAAAAATAAGGCTCTTTGTGATGCAGATGTTGATGCGGCAGATCTCCATCTTATAATGAATCCGCAGATAATCGAACAACATGATTTCGATTCAGGACATACGGCCTTTATTAATCAGGATAAATGCACTCAATGCGGAAGATGCCGCGATCTCTGCCGCTGGAATGCCATCGATGAAAATTATACCGTAGATTCAATAGCATGCGAAGGATGCGGTGTATGTTATTATTTTTGCCCTGAAGGGGCAATAGACTTTCCCTTGAATACCTGTGGCGAGTGGTTCATTTCTAAAACCCGTTTTGGCCCCATGGCGCATGCCAGTCTCGGCATAGCCGAGGAAAACTCGGGAAAGCTGGTAAGCCTTATAAGACAGGAAGGCAAAAAGATCGCGGAGAGGGAAAACCTGGACCTGCTTCTAACAGACGGCCCCCCTGGTGTGGGTTGTCCTGTAATAGCGTCTCTAGGCGGGGCCTCTGCTGTCCTCATTGTGGCTGAGCCTACCGTCTCGGGAAGACATGATATGGAGCGCGTGGCTGAACTGGCGGCCTTTTTTAAGGTGCCTGCCATGATATGCGTAAATAAATTTGATCTTAATCCGGAACAGGGAAAGGCTATCGAGGACTATTCAAGGGAAAGGAACGTTAAGGTGATCGGCAGAATCCCCTTTGATCCCGTGTTCACAAAGGCAATGGTACAGGGAAAGACAATATTCGAGTTTGACGGCAATTCTGAAGGAAGCAATGCAGTCAGGGATATATGGAACAAGGTTTCCAGGTCCCTTGAACTTGAATAGCTTAGAGCCATGAATTGCGGCTGATAAGACAGGAGTATTAAATTGGCCTTAAAGGATTATTATCGTATTTTAGACGTGGATAAAGAAGCAACAGCCGAAGATATTAAGAAATCCTATCGCAGGCTCGCTATGAAATACCATCCGGACATAAACGGGAACGATCCCGATGGTGTGGAGCTTCTCAAGGAAATAAATGAGGCATATGATATCCTGGGCAATGAATCCAAGAGAAGGCAATATGATTTTATATCCAGGAAAATTGACGGTGAACAGGGTTTTTACGGCAGTGATCTGAGCGATGAATTGAATAATATACTCAGAGAATTTTTACACGGCAGTTTTGTTATCAGAGGATATGGCGGCTGCAGAGGCGGAGGTTTTCGAAGAGGAGGTTGCGGCCGATGGAAATGGAATCAATAAAATTTTAAGGAGGTAGTTATATGGCTTATAAACCGGAAGTGGATGCGGAAAAATGTATCGGATGCGGCAATTGTGTAGAGGTTTGTCCTGTTGATGTATATGAAATACAGGACAGCAATTCGGTACCGGTCAACGCAGATGAATGCCTGGGCTGCGAAAGCTGTCTTGAAGCATGTACTGAAGATGCTATAACACTAATTGAGATTTAAGACAGATTGAAGGCTTGAAAAACCTTCATAATTACACATGGTAAAAACATATTGAAGGTTAAAGGAATTAGTATTTTTTACGGTTCATATCGGCAATTTCCGGTTAGGATTTTGTATAGGGCCATTTTTAAGCCGGACAGGGCTTCCATGCCTTGCAGCACTGGCTATGATCCTATGAAAAATCCTAACCGGAAATTGCCTGGTTCATATAACCTTTAAATAGGATGCATCATGGAAAATACATTCTGGGCGGCCTTTATCGCCAGTCTTATCGCCGCCTTTGTCACAACATCAGGCATTTATGTCATTCGGAGTTTTGAACGCTGGGGACGGGATAACAGCATCTATTTTGTATGTTTTGCCGCAGGAGTTTTGATCTCTGTATCGTTCCTTCATATTATTCCGAAGGCCTTTTCCATGAATGACAATGCCCCGATTTATCTTTTCGCCGGATATCTGAGCCTTCACCTTTTTAACCGCTTTATAAATGCCTTTGTATGCGATAAAGGTTCCGATGAAGACTATGCAATAGGCCTGATCCCGATGTTCGGAATCGGATTCCATTCATTTATTGACGGATTCATATACTCTATTACATTCACCGTGAGCGTGTTTACGGGTTTTCTTGCTGCCACAGGAATGGTTCTGCACGAGTTCCCTGAGGGTATTATCACTTATCTCTTGCTTCTCCGCGCAGGTTTTACAAAAAGGGCTTCCTTTCTTCTTGCGTTTTTTTCAGCCGCCCTTACAACGCCCCTGGGCATGGTTGTTTCATACCCCTATATCAGTAAAATCAATCAGCAGTTTCTGGGCGCCCTTCTTGCCTTTTCCGCTGGAGCGCTGGTTTACGTGGGGGCCACGCATCTCCTGCCCCAGGCTGAAACAGAAAACAAAAAATACAGCCTGATTGCCCTGTCAGCAGGAATCCTTGTTGCGGTATTTATCGTTCTTTCAAAATGATAAAAATGCTTAACACGCGTTAATTTACAAAATGAGCACGCAACATATCTTGATGGATTTAAAGCAATGGTTTAATGACTATGTGAGAAGTTTCTCTTCTGATGATTTGGTTATACGGCAAAACATGGATCTAAAGGCAGGCCATACCAGGCGTGTCTGTGAAGCGATAGTCGATATAGGCATGACTCTTAATTTGTCTGAGGAAGACCTCGGCATCGCCGAGATCTCTGCCCTGCTGCACGACATTGGAAGATTCGAGCAATACCTTAAATACAGGACATTCTCTGATCAAAGATCGGAAAATCATGCCGAAATCGGTGTAAAGGTGTTGAAGGAAAACCATGTTCTCAATTCCCTTAACCCTGATACGGCCGATATAATCATAAAGGCCGTTAAATTTCACAATCGCGCCTCATTGCCCGAAGGAGAAGGAGAGCGCTGCCTGTTTTTTCTTAAGCTCCTCAGGGACGCCGATAAGCTGGATATCTGGCACGTTGTTACAGAATATTACCGGAATAAGGACAATGAACGTAACCATGCCCTTGAACTGGACCTTCCGGACACGGAAGAGATCTCCGAACCTATATACAATTCACTAATTCACGGCAGGCTTGCGAGGACAGCCGATCTCAGAACGCTCAATGACTTTAAACTCCTGCAGATCGGATGGATCTATGACTTGAATTTTTCAAGGACGTTTCAAATTGTGCGGGATAACGGATATCTCGAAACAATACGGGATGTCCTTCCATCGCGGTCCTCACGCGTAAAGGAGATCTATGAACTGGCTAGGGCGCACCTTGAAAGAAACTGTCCGGGCCAGGGATGCAGCCGCTGAATCTCCGGATGGATATCATAACCGGTAAATTTCAAAAGACTACAAATAAAACTCATTCTTTGATATCAGGTATTTCTACTACAGCCCCGGCCCCGCATTCAATATAGTT
>JAFGIC010000094.1 GCA_016929815.1 Deltaproteobacteria bacterium | reverse complement strand
CTCTAAATCTCTATTATCCTGCCTGTTATCATATTATCGATTTCCAGGATGCCTATTGTATGCAGACCTGACGGACTGTAGCCCATGGCTGTCCCGGGATTAAAGTACAGTATCCCTGCTTTTATATGATTGGCCGGGATATGGGAATGCCCGTAAATTATCGCATCCACATCATTAAATTCCATGCTGATCCTGTCCTCAATACCTGCCTTAGCGCCCCAGCCGTGTATGAGGCCGAGCCTGAAAGGTCCGAAATTAAGCACCCTCTTTTCAGGCAGCAATTCTCTAAGGCCGTAGGGGTCCATATTTCCATAGACACCGAAAAAATTTCCATCATCCAGAAATGTTACAACCTCGGTGCACACGATATCCCCTGCGTGCATAATGTAATCCACATCCCCAAGGTACCGGGTCTTTATGCGTTTCAGTTCATCGTTCACACCGTTCAGATGGGTATCGGACAACACCCCAATTTTAATATTCATTTCGGAATATCAACCCCCCCATGAACCGATTAACTAAAAGACTATAGCAATCATGTTAAAAATTCAAGCCGTAATAAATAATATCACTCCGGCTGCTTGCAGACACAAAATATTTGACTCGAAAAAATATATTTTGTAATGTTTTATCAAAGTACTGAGATTGAGAGGTATTTAAACTCAATGCCCATATACGAATTCTATTGCAGAAGATGCAACACAATATTCAATTTTTTTTCCGGTTCCGTCAATACCGATAAAAAGCCCAGTTGCCCTAAATGTGAAAAGGTTAAGCTTGAAAGGCGTATGTCCGCCTTTTCCACCTTAAAGAACAGGGGAGAAAATAATGATAATACGGATATGCCGGATATAGATGAATCAAAAATGGAAAAGGCCATGAGCCTCCTTACAAGAGAAGCCGAAAATCTGGATGAAAATGATCCCAGACAGGCGGCTAATCTCATGCGTAGGTTATCCGATATGACCGGTCTGGATCTCGGCCCCGGCATGGAGGAGGCCCTGTCCAGGATGGAGGCAGGTGAAGACCCTGAGCAGATAGAAGCGGATATGGGAGATCTGCTGGAAGGGGAAGAACCCCTTGAAATCAGGAAAAAGGCGGGAAAAATCCTTAAAAAGGCCCCTCCAAAGGTGGATGAAAAGCTGTATTATTTATAGTGCCACGAGTTCGATATCACCCCAGGTGGCCATTGTATCGCCCAGGATTGCCACGCATCCGAGTATTCCCGCCATCCCTTCAGCCCAATCCGGAATTTTATCAAGATCCTTTTTTGTTCTGACCCTGTTTCCAAGGGCCGTGGCCGCACCGTCTGCCCGGATTGCAGAGGGGGAAACAACCGTTACCGCGTCCGAAGAACCCATGCTCAGGGAATGCCCCACACTGCCTGAAGAAGAACATATCCCAACAGGCATCATCTCCTTTGGGATCTTTATCCCTATCTTTTCACTTAAGGGAGATCCTCCCGCGAAAATGGAGACCGTCGCATCCCGGTCAATCTTCATAAAGATATCGCCGCCATTTTCAATTATTACCTGGTCCGTCAACATCAGGAGATCTGTGCCGACAAAGTGAGCAATAGCCCCGGCTACGGATGCCATGGGACCGACGCCGATATCCCGTGTAGCCACAATCATCTCACGGATTATCGTTGGGGCAAAGGGATCATCGCGATAAGGCGTGAGGGAGGCAAGAAAGCCGGGGTTAAACTTTATATAATTTTCAAGCTGATGTCTGTACAACAAGACCTTATCCATTGTCTCTTTGGAAAGGTCCCTTTGAGCGCTCACCCGGAGATCGGTCTCTTTAACAATAACATTAAAGGATGCCAGCCCCCTGGCATTTATCTTTTCCCTGTAATCCCGCGATTCGTATATTCGCATAACTGCTCCAAATAGAGGCTGAAGATATCACATCTCCCCCTACGATGTCCAGATTAAGGAAAAACGCCTATACGGATTGCATAGAAAAAAATAGTATATTATAATAATACACGATAGGATAAGTCTTGTCTTAACAAAAAGAAACATCATTGGAATGGGGAGGAACTCATGGTAAATCTGACTGCAAGAGATATCATGAATCAGGATGTCCTTTCCGTCGGCATGGACTGGTCCGTTGATCAGCTCTCGGATTTTCTGGTCGAACACTCTATTTCCGGAGCTCCGGTTATATCGGAAGATGGAAAGCTGAGAGGAGTGGTATCTCTGATGGACCTAGTCCGTTACAGAAGCATGCCGGCAATGGAAAGCAAAGAAGATGAACCGCACGAATATTATATCCACACTTCCGAACTGAATTATTCAAATGAGGAGATCAAGTCTTTTCATCTTGATACCGAATCTCTTATAACAGTAGAGGATATCATGACCCACAGGACATTTGAAGTCGGCGAAGAGACCAAGGTCCGTGATGTCGCTGATGTCATGATAAGAGGCAATATCCACAGGGTCCTGGTTACAAGGAATGCCGCTCTGGTAGGTATAATTACAACCATGGACATGCTCAGGATAATCAGGGATTTTTGATTGTTATTTTAAATGGTCCCTTCTCTCTTGATCCTTGCTATCGGCCGCATGAGAAAGGCGTCTGTTTTACAGGATGAGTATGATCACTTACTTTCTTTTTTCTTGAAAAGAGATTCAAGTGCTGCCATAGCCTCCTTTGTCCTGTTATAGTTTCCTCCGCCCCCTTTCGATCCCCTGGGCACGAAATAGTCACAGAAATTGGCCCTCTCCTTTTCAATTATGCGCTCCGCCATAACTTCTTTGCATTCATTGTAGGCATCCTTACTGTAAAACTTACACTGTTTGCAGCAGCGGAGATCCCTGCCGCAATGCGGGCAGGTGTCCTGTCTGCCCACCTTTCCGTTTATATGCACAATCTTATTACAAAAAACACATTCCATTAAATTTAATCCTCCATGTTTTTTATTACATCCCGAAAATCCCGCTCAAATGGCCGGTTTTTTGGGATACAATAAAGAGAAAATAGGTTATAATTGTACTGAATGAAATCATCTATTAATCGTTCATTTTTTTGGAGAAAGCCTGACAATTCATTGAGTTGGCTTTTAATTGAAAGCTTCATCAAGATTTTCCGGTTTCGGAATGGCAACCTGCTGTCTCCTATATCGGCATAAGTTGCCCGCAGTGTTAAATAAATTTGCTGGAGGCCCCGATGATCAATCAAGACGCCCACGATTATCTCCTTCTGGACCACACGGCTGACATGGGGCTGGAGATAAGAGGCTCCGGTCCGGCCGATCTTTTTGAAAAGGCCGGCAGGGCATTAATCAACATCATGCTGGGCGATATCCACCCTCAAGGCTCGGATAATATCAGGGTCTCTCTTACAGGTGATGACCTTTCAGATCTCATGGTCAGATGGCTGACTGAAATACTCTACATCCTTGAGGGAGAACACCTTATTACAACTGATATTATTGTCAATTCCTTATCAACCACAGCCATTGACGCTACCCTGACCGTCACGCCCTTCGATCCCCTGCGTCATGAGATCATGAGAGAGATAAAGGCCGTTACATATCATCAGATCGAAGTAACCCATAAAGAAGGGGTCTGGAAGGCCAGGGTTATATTCGATCTTTAATTGCCGTGTGTATTATGAAAATAGAACTTAAAGAAATAGACCGTAACCGATGGATGATCCCCAGGTCAGGCAACATGCGCGTGCCAGGGATGATCTTTTCAAATACACATTTGATAAAGGACCTGCTGAAGGACCAGAGCCTTGTACAGGTGGCCAACGTCGCATGCCTGCCGGGTATAGTCAAGTATTCCCTCGCCATGCCGGATATACACCAGGGTTACGGATTCCCTATCGGCGGCGTAGCCGCATTTGATGCCGAAGAAGGCATCGTGTCACCCGGAGGCGTCGGTTATGACATCAACTGCGGATGCCGTCTCATGACTACTTCCTTAAATCTGGACCGGATTAAACCACATATCAAAGAGCTTGTATCGGCACTGTTTAAAAATATACCCTCCGGCGTCGGCACACAGGGTCGAGTCCATCTCAGTAAAAAAGACGTGACCGATGTCTCGGTACAGGGCGCCGCCTGGGCAGTCAAGCAGGGTTTCGGCCGGATTGACGACCTCGAAAAAACTGAGGACCATGGCATCTTTAAAGGCGCAGACCCCTCAATCCTGAGCGAAAGGGCCTTTAAAAGGGGACTTGACCAGCTTGGAACCCTGGGTTCCGGCAACCATTTTCTCGAAGTCCAGGTTGTTGACCGAGTCTATAACGATAAGGTCGCCGGCCATTTTAATCTGCATGAAGGCCAGGTAACAGTGTTCATCCATTCCGGTTCGCGCGGATTCGGTCATCAAATATGCGATGATTTCCTGAAAGAGATGGGCAGAGAGGCCCATACTAAAAACCTTCAGATCCCTGACAGGCAGCTGGCCTATGCCCCCCTGGACTCCGATCCCGGGAGAAGATACCTTTCAGCCATGGCATGCGCTGCCAATTATGCATGGGCGAATCGTCAGATACTAATGCACCTTGCACTTGAGACCTTTCTTTCAACTCTATCTATAAGCCCGCGGGATATGGGCATGAGTCTTCTTTATGACGTTTGTCATAACATTGCCAAGATGGAAATCCACAATATCGAAGGCAGAGAAAGGTCACTTTGCGTGCACAGAAAAGGTGCAACAAGGTCCCTCCCGCCGGGACACCCCCTTCTGCCTGATGTCTTTCAAAAAACGGGGCAGCCTGTGCTGATCCCCGGCGATATGGGCACATACTCCTACGTGCTGGCAGGCGCGCAGGGTGCAATGGAACTGAGCTTCGGCTCAAGCTGTCACGGGGCCGGAAGGCTCCTCAGCAGGAGCATGGCCGTCAAAACTGCAAAAGGAAGATCCATATATCGCGAACTGGAAGACAAAGGAATATTTGTTCAATCCAGAGGAAGAGAAACTTTAAAAGAAGAAATGCCCGAGGCCTATAAAGACGTATCCCAAGTTGTTGATGTAGTTCATGAAGCAGGCTTGGCCGCTAAGGTGGCTCGCTTAAGGCCCCTGGGCGTCATTAAAGGCTGAAACACCTTAACACTCTCATTAAATCTCTTCTGAACGCCCGATAAGGTAACTTGACTGTTAATCTATCAGCTTAAGAAACACCGGTCAATAGAAAAGTGCATTATAAAAGATTTTTGTTAAAAAAATATACAATCATTTCCGGCTGCGGCACATCTCCCTGTATCTGCATAACCTGCATTTTTCAGCATCCGGGACCTCTCGATCAATATCAGGAGGTCCTTTATCGGAATATTCCCTGATTTTTTCGCTGACCTCCCTTAAAAAGTCCCCTGCGTCGGGCAGGCCCTCGCCTTGGACCATATCGCCGGTATCGGTAAAATAGACATATACCTTCCCGGCCTTTTCCCCTGTTATGCGTTCCACAGCGTTTTTATAACAGGACAGCTGGAGAAAATATCCATTCTGTTCTGCAACATCTTTGGGGTTCTTTCCCCTAAGGTCGTTGCTCTTCCAGTCAATAATTGACCAGGATCCGTCAGTCTTGTTTCTTAAGACCCTGTCTATAACTCCCCTGAAATCGATGCCGCGTGATATGTTTATCATAAATGGCACCTCTGCGTAATCCCTCTTATCAATAAATATCTTTAAAAGTCTTTCATCCTTTACCGTCCTTTCCAGCTGTGCAAGGGCCTTTTCCCTGACTGAAACAGGCAGGCCGCTGTCTGACTCGCCTGCGCCGTGATTTAAGGCGGATGCCCTCTCCCACAGATTCTCAAACATATCCCTGTTAAAATCCTCCCCGAAATGATGTCTCTCAAGGTAGGCGTGCACAAGCAAACCGAGCTTCAGGGCATTTTCAGACGAATCGGTCTCGTCGTCTTCCCTTGCCCACCCGTTTTCACTATTGTCTGCCTGATCACTTGCGCCATGTTTTCCGGTCTCTATGTCCCTTGCCCCCAGGACAATACCGTAATAGAATTTCATGGGACATTCCCTGTATATCTTCAGGGACTTGAAGCTGATCTGGTAATAAGATGGCGATATTACGGGGTCTGAAAGGTCAATCCTTCTGATATCCTCGTCGTACTGCCCGAAATCCCCCGGTAAGAACATGTCGCTTCTATAGTCTATACCCTTGTATCCCCTCATTTCCGGATCTCGCCTGAGTATCACCGGAGATTCTCCATCTCCCGGATATACACACTCACTTTCAGGGGGATAATTCCGGTTGAATCCGTAAATATCATCAAGGATATCCATAACAGATGCTCGCTCCCTGTAATCCCCGGAGGTAAGTTCACTGCCTCCGTTCTCCGGACGCCTCTTTTTCATACTGCCTGTCAGGATGAGGTGATTCATGGCCCTAGTGCATGCCACATAAAAAACCCTCCTGTTCTCGGCAAAGGCCTCCAGACCGTTTCTCCTGTTAAGGAGATAGCCCAGGGGGCTGTATCTTTTTACAAAACCCAGTTCCGGTATCTCCAACTGCCAGACAGGGATGCTGCCCTCTGATGAGTTCCATTGCCCCTGTTCCCCGCTTTTTGATGGATACAGCCTCAGCGGAGCACCTATCCTCAGCCTGTCAGGGGGTTTATGGTCGAGGTCAGGTATGATGACCATGGGGAACTCCAGCCCCTTTGCTGCATGAACGGTCATGAGTGTTATGGGACAATCTCCGCCTGTTATGACCTGGGCCTCCCCCTCTTCCTCTTCCTCATCAGCCATCCTGAGGCAGTAATCTACAAATCCGGGCAATGATCCGCTTCCCTCAGCCTGAAAATTCCTTGCCGTATCCATGAGCTTTTCGATATTCGCCGTCCTCCGGCGGCCGTCCGGGTGGAGGGAATTTATTGCCGTGAGTCCCCTGTCCCTTACTATTGTCCTTATCAGCTCGGCTATAGTGAGGCGGCATGAAAGAAACCGCCAGGCCTTGAGTTGTTCCCCGGCCTGATTGATATAGGCATTTTCAGACGCAAGAAGCGTCTCGATCGTGACGTCCCCCCCGTAGAAGAGGTCAAATACCTCGGCATCGGTCACTCCGAATATGGGGCTCCTAAGGGCCGAGAGAAGAGATATCCTCTGCCTTTGATCCGATATATAATTAAGTAGCTGTATTATCTCCATTACCTCGCTGCAGCGAAAAAACCCCTTACCCCTGTGGACCATGAAATCTAGTCCTGACTCGCGGAATATTTCTTCAAAGGTCTTGATATGGGTAAACCTGAAAAAGAGTATCCCTATGGCCTTTTGCCCGGCTGCCATCTTTTCCCTGATATCCCCGTACGCCCTGTATTCCTCGCTTTCCGCACCCTTCCTGCCCAGGATGCCATCTATTATATCAGCGATCAGGGATGCCTCCTTCTCAGAATTGTCCCTCTTTCCCTCAATAGCAGGGGTCATATATATAGCGGCCGAGCCCCGGTCGCACCCCTGTATCCTTTTTGTTTCTGGAATCTCTATCATGCTGTGGGGTGTCTCGTATCTCTCAAATCCTTCCGAGCCCCTGTTGCCGAATATCTCCCTGAATATCCTGTTTATGAAATCCACAGGCCCGGCATCGGTCCGGAAATTCAGAGACAGGTAGATATCCCCGGACAGCATCCTTTTTTTCTCTTCATCCTCAAGGGTCTCAAATGAACGGGCATGCCCATCCCTTATCCCCGGATACCCTCTGCTTATCCGGGACAGGAGCGGATCCATCTCCCTTATCTGCCAGAAGAACCCTGCCGGCTCCGATGAATTCGATGCCTTAATCTCTTCCGTAACCGTTTCAAATACCGTGACATCCCCTCCCCTGAACCTGTATATGGCCTGCCTCTTGTCGCCGACAACAAAAAGTTTCCCGGGTTGAAGCGTATCCGTCCCTTCCGGCCCTTTGTCCGAGCACAGCATCCGTATAATCTCCCACTGCGCGATGTTGGTATCCTGGAATTCGTCCACCATGATATGGCTGAAGCCCTTCTGCAATCTTTTCATCCGTGCCCTGTCCTGGAGTCTGAGGCGGGAAAGGAAAGAGTGGCTCTCCTTTTCAAGGTCCGCGAAATCCAGGGCATTGATCTTTCTCTTTTCTGCACGGTACCTCTCAAGGCATATTTGTGCCACATCCATGAAGGCCCTGCACTCCCTTTCAAAAAAGAGATCAGGAGAACTGTCGCGGAATATATCGGGATAAAATTCCTCCAGCAGGCCTCCATAGGATATCTTTTTCATCCCCTGCTCAACCGTCAGAGAGGCGCTTTGTCCCTGTCTTTCCTCAGCAAGCCTCCTCATGGACATGAAAAGTTCCGGAATTCCGGAATATTCCAGCCCTTCCCCTGATCCTGTTCGCCAATTCTCAAGCAGGCTCAAAAGCTCTTCATATTGTCCCCTGCCCTTTCCCATGTCCTTAAGTCCTTCAAGATAGGGGAGGATATATTTATCACGGATGACCCCGCAGTACTCCCTGAACACCTGGTCCGTCCATCCTGGTGTTCCAAACAGCCTTACGGACGTGATAAAGGCGCTCTCAAAGGTCATGGGGTGGCTGATGATATTATGCAGGGCTGATATAAGGTTTCTGCGGCCCCCGAAGGACACAAGGAGTGGAGACAGGAGATCCCTGTCACTCCTCCATATGGAACTTATGGCCGACTCTATGGATTCCTCCATAAGGTCCCTCTGCCTTGCGCCCTGTATAACGGAAAAACCCGCGTCAATATTGGATTCAACCGGGTTTTCCCTTAACAGGTCCGCGCAGAAGGAATGGATCGTGGATATCCTGGCTTTATTAAATTGTTCCCTTGCCTGTCTTATTTTTAAAAGGATGCCGTCATCAGCTCTTCCCTTAAATTCTCCCTCTATCCTGCCGATCATCCGGTAGATCCTTTCCTTCATCTCTTCTGCCGCCTTTTCGGTAAAGGTAAGGGTAAGTATATTGGCAAGGGACACGGAGGGATCGGTCAAAAGGATGAAGCAGAAGCGGTTGCTGAGTATCCTTGTCTTGCCCGCGCCCGGCCCGGATGTAACGACCATGTTCCTGTTGTAATCAAGGGCGCAGAACTGCTGAAGGGTCAGGTCTTCAAACATAAACGATCCTGTTCATATTACTTCTACCATTCCTATTGATTTGCCTCTACCGGACCTGCTGAAGAAACAGGCCCCCGAGAGCCATCCCTGCCGGCGCCGCCCTGTCCCATCCCCGGAGAAGGGTTTCCGGCCCCGATAGAAAATTCACGTGTATATTTAAGGAGGCTGATTTTCCATTCGCCCTTCTCTTTCACGAATTCCATCTCATAGTAACCCTGCTGCACCCCTAGACCCTGACTGTCCATGGACATGATATTGAACAACAGGAATCTGCTCTTTGCCGTATCGCCGTCCACTGTTATTATAGGGCTTCCGTCAAACATGATGGCATGCCGGCCCTGTTTGCTGTTTTCCTCCACCATTGCCTTTCTCTCCTGAAAGATAGCAGTGATCTCCTCGGCGCCCTTGGCCGGCTCCTTTTCCTGGAACACATCCAGTACACCGTCTTCGGAAAAGAGTGTCCAGACGTCGTCCAGCTTATTGTAGATCACGTAATCAAGGTACTGGGTCTGCAGTCTTTCGATCTCCGCAACAGCCTGCACATCGTCAAGCTGTTTCCGCATAACCTCCATTTGTTCAGTTATCTCTTTGATCTTTGCACTATCACCCGGAGATCCCCCGCACCCGAATAAAGTAAACATGCAGGCAATCAAAATGGATATTATAATAACAGTATTCCTCATTTTTTATCTCCTTTATAATTAATTTATGATCTACAGTTTCAAACAGCACATATTGAATGGTTATAGACAAAATCTGACTGGAGAATAGTATAGTTCCCCAGATTAATAACGTTCGGTTAGAGATAAGATATTAATATGGGCATAATCGGACAGATTACTAAATCTGTCAAGACGAAACAGGAAGTCATCCTCCTTCGCTCTGTGAGCTATGGTGGACAGATCCTCATCGCTGAAGCTATGGAGGACGGGAGGGGAAAAAGCCTAAGGGGTCACAGCTCATAGTTCACGGTTCATGGTTAGAGTACTTGGAAGCAGGGAAGAAAGGAAGATAGCTATCACAAAGACAAACGTTGAACATCTAACGTCCTACGTCCAACATCGAATGATGAATTTAAAGACAAATACCTATGCCCTTTCAACAAACTCAAGGCTTCCGTCTTCAAGATTTCTGCGGACAAGACAACGGCAGAACGTGGTCAATGGGAGATAAAAAATAAGTTTGAGGGTTAATTCAGAATATATCTTTCCGGGTTGACCGCCACTCCGTTAACATGGACTTCATAATGAAGGTGTGCGCCCGTCGAACGGCCGGTATTCCCCATAAGGGCTATATTCTGGCCGCGCTTGACGGCCTGGCCTTGCTTTACGAGTGACTTGGAGAGGTGACCGTAAATGGTTTTAAAACCATAGCCATGGTTAATGGTTATGTATGTGCCTATGCCGTCCGAATTGCCTACAGACGCGACAACGCCATCAGCCGGGGAGATGATATCCGTCCCGATCCTGGACGCAATATCAAGGCCGTCATGAAATTCCTTCTTGTTGGTGAATGGAGAAACACGATATCCGAATCTTGAGCTTATCCAGCCTTCAGTCGGCGCTATTGAAGGAGTGCATGCGAACATGGATTTCTGTCTTTCAATAAAATCAAAAAGCTCAGTCTTTTCCTGGGCCTGGACAGAAATCTCGGCATCCAGGTTATCAAGAGACTGATGCATGAGGCTGATGAGCTGCCGATCTGCATTCCCGGTTGAATTCCCGGTTTCAAGGAGAGAAAAATCCGATCCGCCGATACCCAGGAATTGTTTTTCCTCTTCACCCGTATCCAGGTTGACCATTACCTTAATCTTGTTTTCAAACTCTTTCAGGGAAGCCACCCTGCTGTTTATCTGATCAATCTTGTCGGCAAGGGCCTTCATCTGATCCTTATACCGGTTGTTTTCCTTTAAAAGAATAAGGCTCCCAGGTATATTTTTCTTTAATTTCATGTAATCGTTAGAGGCCCAGACAAGGCATGCAGCTACAGACATTGATAATGCCAGGATCAGACCTGCAATCACCTT
>JAFGIC010000093.1 GCA_016929815.1 Deltaproteobacteria bacterium | reverse complement strand
TCATATATCTGTGCAGGAAAGGCGGCCTCGTCAGTCAGCCTGTAATTGATTGAGGCGACCGCGTAACCGTGCCTTACAACCGCCATTATCGCCGTGACCTGTCCATCGTTCTTGTCTCCCATCTCCCACGCGCCCCCGTGGACCGCGATCAGCAGGGGAAAAGGACCTTTCCCCTCCGGGAGATAGATGTCGAGTTTCTGGGTCTTTGATTCATTTGAATAGGCCACATCCAGCCATTTGACCTTGTATTGCGAGGGATCGATCAGGGTGCCGAAGCCCTCTGCCGGAGGCCCTGTCACCTCTCCGAAGGAGTAATTAAAAGGCAATGCCACAAGAAAGACAAATAAAATAATATGTATAGATCTTTTCATGGTGAATCTCCTTAAAAAAAGCATAGTGTCCGGTCCTTCATTTTTTAGACATGGGATCAGAAACAGACGGTCTTTAAGCTGCGATCCTTGCGATCTTTTTATTATCAGGGAAGACACCCGGACGAACGGAACGGATGTCTTCGATGGTGTAAAATGCCAGCGGATTAAATTTCCGGATGATCTTCAGGACAGAGGGTATATCTTTTCTTTTTACAATTGTATAAATTATCTTTACCGCTCCTTGAGCGCCCTGGGCATCCGCGTAGGTGACGCCATAACCGTCGGCCTTAAGGACTTCGATCAACGGCATTGCATCCTTTTGTGTGATAATCCTGATTACGGATGTGCCGATGGCCATCTTCCCTTCAATAATAATCCCGATGTAATTGCCCATGGCAAATCCGCTTGCATAGGCTATATACAAGAACGGATTTGTCAGGTTGTTGATGATCTGTGATATGGCAGTCAGCCATATGAGCACTTCGAAAAAGCCTATGATGGCGGCCAGAAATTTGAGCCCCCGGGAGACATAGATAATTCTTAATGTGTCGAGGGTAACATCGCAGATGCGGGCCACGAAAATTGCAAAGGGAAGTACGTAAAGCAAGAAGATATCCGAATGAAAAAATACGCCCGTATCCATTATACCTCACTTTTTATGGAAGCCGTAATGACGCCAATAACGGCATTAATAAGATGATATTCCAATCATAGCCGGAATGGCGGTTCGGCATTGATATTGTTGATAACGGATTCCGTTACCGACAACTGTTCCCCGTTTCCGCTGACAGCGATCCTGATTGAGCCTTCGGCCCCGAATACTCCTCCAGCTGCGATCAGCTCTGCGTTCGCGCCTGTAAGGAGATTTATCGCATCCAGCTCCGTAAAGACCTGGCCTGGAACGGGCCAGAGACGCGGCCCTTCCGCGTTCGGGGCGTTTATCTTTCCTGCCAAGAGATCCAGGTTGCCTTGGATGCGTTTTTCAAGTCCTACCGGCAGGATGAGACGGACGCGCCTTCCTATGACCGCCTGAAGGGATGCACCGATGGTCCCTCCCCTGGGGTGGCCTATGAGTATTGCGGCCCGATTACGCGACAGGTCCAGGGCGTTGGCGCCCTTCAGTATCACGTCGCCTTCCTTAAGATCATCAACAACATCGAATATGGTCTTTCCCTTGTGCCATTTGCCTCTGACAATAACGACATCGCCGGGAAACTCAGATTCATCCGGCAATCTGCCCGAATCGGTTATCGGCAGGGAAGGGGGCAGTGTGAGACCCCTGAAAAATCTGCTACGGTCAAATCCCTGGTCCTGGCTTATGGATGCGAGGATCTCTTCTGCAACATACCCGTTCGTAATGCCGGCAATAATTACAAGGGTGCCGTTTTTCAGGACCGTGCGGATGTCGGGATGGGATGCCAGAGCCTTGCCTATAAGACGTTTGCACGCCGCAACTGTAAGAATATATTGTTTCATTTAATTCCTCCTATTTCCCAGGACTCTAAATTTCCGCTGATCTTTTGCATAATCGGGTGGACTTCTATCTTTTCAGTTGTTTTTAACTTTTCATAAAATCCAGGGCTCCTGTTTTTTAGTTTATTTGTCAGGTGCCGGAACTCATATTCAATCTGACCGCTTGTGACGGTGATTTTCCCATTAAAGTCCTTCTTTACTATCCTGCTCCTGTCAAATCTGTAGCCTCTTCTGTCTGCCTCATCTGCAACGTTCCGAAGATAAACCGCGATGGCCCCGACGGGATTGTCCGTATTCCTGAACCTCGTCAGCTGGGGATGATTTCTGTATCCCCTGGTATTGCCCGACAGCACCTTCTGCGCCAGAAGGCCTTCCCTCCATAGGGCAACCAGACCCTTATGGTCCAAATAACAAGGATGTATTGACCATAGTCTCATATTTTAAAAAGGATTACATAGCAGATATAGGGTGTTATCTGACATATATCCTATAAATAGAATTTTGGGAAGTTTATTATTGATCAGGATTGCCCCTTTTATAGAGGCAATCCTGAAGTGAAATGATTAATAACTGAATGTCTCGCTGAAGGTATAATATGGTTCCGGGAACGGGGGATCAATCCTTAGAGGTTCGGTCGGACTGTACCTGAAGTAGTCCGGGACACCTTCGCTGCTGCCCCCCTGTCCGCCGGGCGCTCCACCCTGTCCACCGGGTGCTCCACCCTGTCCGCCGGGCATGCCACCCTGTCCACCGGGAGGCATTTCGCCCTGCGCCATATCCTGTCCGCCGGGCGCTCCACCTTGTCCACCAGGTGCTCCACCCTGTCCGCCGGGCATTCCACCCTGTCCCTGTGATCCTGATTCCGAGGGGCCCTCATCATGGATGTTAACCAGATGCCAGATCTTCCATTCCCCGTCTTCCTTGATAAAGTCAACGGCATACTTTTCCCACATCCACATAGATCTTGTGGATGTATTACCGCTTTCATCAACAGATCCCTGTACCGAAAGTCCGATAGAGTAACATAACATCTTTGCGGTCTTGCCGTCACCGGCAACCTCGATAACAGGGGTTTCCTGTGTGTGCATGACGTATTCTGCGCCGGCGCTGATGTTTTCAGGGATGTTTTTTACGGATGGGACCTTTTTACTAAGCGCTTCAAGGGTCTTTTTCAGGCCTTCCACATGCTTTGTGCAATATCTATCCTTGATTTTGTCTATGCCCTGAAGGACTTCACTGGCGTTTAGTATCCATCTGGCGGTCTTTGCATTGGGTCCGTCTTCAGCAACCCAGATGTCCGCGATCTCCTCACAGTGCTTGCTGGCCTGGTGATAGAATGCATGCTTGCTGAATACGTTCTGGACCGTCATCATTGCAAAGGCGCGTTCTCCGTCAGAGATCTCTTTTATGCCTTTCTTGTCCGCACCTGAAGCCGAGCCCGCGAAAAGGGCCAATGCAATTGTCATACACACGAAAAAGACTGTAAAATGTCCAACCTTGCTTTTCATAACTTGCCTCCTTTTAATGTTTAAATTGTTGTAAAAAAGATTAATGTTTTATGCCGTGTAGAGATTAACCTTACTCACAGAATATATGAGGTCCGCCGCTGGATACAAGACCTCCGATATCTCCCTTGGCGCCGTTTTCATCGATAATGAACTGAACAAATGTGATGCCCTTTGAATCCTCGATGATGTTAGGCGATGCAGAAAGGGTTGCACCGTTCTTTTTGTAAAAATCCACAAGTGCGGTCATT
>JAFGIC010000092.1 GCA_016929815.1 Deltaproteobacteria bacterium | reverse complement strand
GGAGGGATAAACAAAGCAAAGTGGATGGAGGCCTGGAAGCAGTTATCAATCGGAACCATAGGCGGTGAAATAAGGCTTGTGTCATCACAGGCCATTACTCCCTCGAATCCTCCTGACAAAAAACAGGATTCTGATTATGGCAGCGCAGAGATACAGGGCTTTGTGGCTGATAAGGCAATTATCTTTGTAGACAGATGCAAACGGATCTTAAGGGAATATCTCTATGATTACAACACGGATGCCTTCCAGTCAAACAGTCTGTCGGTCCTTTCAGAGCATATCCTGAATGATGGTAATGGAATTGTTGATATCGCATACCAGAAGAAACAGGATTCCGTTATCTGGTGTGTCCTGGAAGACGGAACCCTGGGCGCCCTTACATATATGCCTGAACAGCAGGTTGTAGGCTGGCATAAACACACGCTTGGCGGTATTGCTGAAGTTGAGTCAATATGCGTTATCCCGGGTACCTATGGGCATGATGAAGTATGGATGTCGGTAAAGCGTGAGATAAACCGCAATACTGTAAGGTATATAGAGTTAATGTATGAAGATGAGGAAGTAAAATCGACCTCGGCGCCTGTATATACTCCAATATCATTCGGGCATATCGGGACATTTACAAGCCCTTATACAGCTGTTGAGGATGTATTTATAAGCGGATCTATTCTCTGGTTGGCTGTGGCCACAAGTGCGTTAGGGGGATTTACTGTTGATGCGTTCGGCAATTTAACTTCATATAATGTCGCACACGCAGGAATCGTCGGAAACGGGGTATTCTGTAGCGGAGATCTTGTTTTTATTGCATCAAGCACAACCGGTATAAGGTCCTACCGACCGGTTTACGGATCTTCAAGCCCGCTTGACAGCGATTATCCGGGTGGTACCGGATATGATGTCCATGGCGATTCCGGTAATCTCCTATTTTTTGCAAACGGACCTCGAGGACTGGAATGCTATTCATATGACAAAGCGACCGGTATCTTATCCCATGAAGATAATGACGACAGAGGCGGTTCTGCCAGGGGGGTATGGTGGGACGGAACCTACGTTTTTCTGGCCAATTACGATCGCGGCATAGAAACATATACTGTTGATGCCGGCGGTAATCTTACCTGGATTTCCAATACAAGAAAAAATTTAACCTCTTATCCTGTTGATATCTGGGGTTATGGAAATTTTGTCTTTGTTGCCGATGCGGACGGGAACATAGATTCCTATTCAAAGAACGCAGGTGTTTTAACCTATGTTGCCAGCGGGTATTGTGAGGGGGCCTCTCCTTTGGACGTGTTTGCAAATCAAAACTATGTTTACGGAGCCAATAATGACAGAGGGTTAATAGTTTTCAGTTATGATGAGCAGGGGAATTTTACAAAAGAATATGAACATGATCCGAATGGCATAGCAACCGGAGTAATGGCTGATAATAATTTTGTCTACTTATCTCATAAGACCCCGACTGTCGGCGGTGTTTCGACCTATGTAGTAGGGAAAAAGTAAATTATGACATTCAAAACCTTTCAAGTTGACTGCGGCGCTGTTTACTATGATCCGGATACTCCGACAAATACTTTAACCGGACTCGATCATCTGGAAGGAGAGACGGTCGCGGTCCTTGTTAACGGTCAATATGTTGGTGAAGAAATTGTTTCATTCGGAAAAATAAGACTTGTTTATACCGGAAATCACATCATTGTTGGCATTCCATACGACACATTAATAAAAACTCTTAACCCGGATGCAGGCGCTGAAAACGGCACTGCCATGGGAAGAAAGATCAAGGTAACCAATCCGGTTTTATACTTTTTTGAGACAGGGGCTGGTGTTCAGTACGGGCCTGATGAAGGAAGATTAAAAGATGTTCCCGATCTGGTTGAAAGGCAGCTGTCAACATTGAAGGTTCCCGTATCCATGCCGGGCGGTTTCGATACTGACGGCCAGATAGTTATCAAGATGGATAAACCGTTACCAATGTATCTTTCATCAATATCATACGATGTGGAGCCGTCTGATTAAAATGCACAGTGAATCTTTTAAATTAAAGCACCTTAAAATGATCAAATATACAGGAAACAGAGATGCAATATTAATGATGGAAGATTCCATTATACATGCTGAAAAACTTGGAATACTGATTGCCTTCAGCCTTATCCATGATGGGGAAATTATTGCTATCGGCGGCATCTATGAGTTGTGGCCGGGAGTGGGTGAGGCTTTTTCCATCATGTCTGATACGGCTTTTAAATATCCTAAAAGCCTTTATTGCCATTTTAAACTGAATTTCGGGTTTGGGATAAGTCATAAAAAATACACCAGGATTCAATCCATGGTTAAAGTTGGTTTCGATGCGGGCGTTCGTTTCATCGAGAGACTGGGATTTGAAAGGGAAGGTGTAATGGAGAAATGGGGACCTGACGGCTGTGATTATTACATCTATAAGAGGATATTCTGATGGCATGGATGAAATGGGTATTACAAGGCGCGGCTGATACTATTAATGCATGGTCTGTATATGATCAGGGTAAAAACACAGAATGGGAAATGAAAATGAAAGCCGGCCTGTCCGAGCGTGAGGCCACAGAAACACTGAACATAGGAGCACAGCAGGAAGCCGGTTTAAGAAAAAAAGGCAGGGCTATGCAGGGGTCCAATATAGCCAATATTGGAAGAAGCGGGATTAATTTAACCGGTTCCCCTCTTCTGGTGATGGCTGAAACAGAAGAAGAGATCGAAAAAGAAGCGGCCGGGATAAGAAGCGGCGCTCAGGCCAAAGCTGATACATTAAGGACTCAGGCGTTAATATATCGAACGATGGGTAAAAGGGCAAAAATACAGGGCTATATGGGTGCTGCAGGCACACTATTTCAGGGCGCGGCAAGCGCAATGGGGAGTGGAGGCGGCGGAGGTAGTTTCGGCGGTTGGGGCGGAGGAGGCAGCGGCGGATCAGGCGGCGGAGGCGGGTCAGGCGGTGGTGGATCAGGCGGCGGAGGCGGAGGCG
>JAFGIC010000091.1 GCA_016929815.1 Deltaproteobacteria bacterium | reverse complement strand
CCACCCTGAAAAGGCCATGTGCGCGGCAAGCGATGTACTGAAGGAGTGCGGGAGGGAGGATATAGAGATATTGATAAGCAGCCAGCATGAGCCGATGCCCATGAGGGAGATATGAAAAGATATGGCGCAAGGCGCAGGGCACAGGGCGCAAGGCACAGGGGAAAGTCAAAAAATAAGAAAGGCACAATGAAGATTTCAAATTTGAGATTTGAGATTGTGGTTTTCATTGAGCCCTGTGCCTTGCGCCCTGTGCCTCGGGTTATATTCATTTTTAGCCTTGAGCCTTGTGCCCTGCGCCTTTTATTACATATCTTTAAGGAAAAATTACCTGTGTGGGATGACAAGAAACACATCATTATCGAAGATCCACCTTTAAACATCGCGCTTTATCAGCCCGAGATCCCGGCCAACACCGGAAATATTGCGAGGCTGTGCGGGGCGGCAGGGCTCAGGCTTCACCTTATCCATCCGCTGGGATTCAAGACGGATGACAGACACCTGAAAAGGGCCGGGCTTGACTACTGGCACGAGATCGATGTCAGACACCATGAGAGCTTTGATTCGTTTTTGTGCTCCGAAGAGGGACTGGCTTCGCAAATTATTGCATTCAGCAGCCATGCATCACAGGATTACACAAAGGCAACCGTCAAGAGAGGCGATTATCTCCTTTTCGGTAAAGAGAGCGTAGGCCTTCCTCCGGATATAAAAGGGAGATTCTCCTTCTATAAGATTCCTATCCTGGGGAATGTCCGCAGCCTTAACCTGTCCACCGCCGTCGGCATTGTTACATATCACTACCTGAATCGGATGGGGTGTTTTTAGATAGTGTTCATCCGAAAACCGGTGTTTTCGGATGAACACTAACAATTTATTCTATAGTTCCGTATATCTTGTAATTTGGAATTATATCCGGAAAGGATTGGAAAAGATGCTATATGATTTCTGTTTAAATGTTTATTTTACGTCTTTAACTGTTTTGAACAATTGCCGATTGCTTTGATTAATCTTGAATTGTATATAATCTATTGACAAATATTTTTCAATAATAATTCCTTATGTAAATTACCCTAATTTCCTGGATAAACCACGTAACACATCAAAGGCACAAAAGAGGGATGATATTCAGTGAAGAATGTTTTTTAATCGACTGATATGACTTTCAGGTTGGAGTGCTTGGACATTATATTGAAATCCCTGTCTCTGTGTAGTACCGGTATATTATAAAAGATCGCATGGTAGGCGATCAGGCAGTCATTACTCTTTCTGATGGTCTTTCCTGCTTTTTTCAGATTTCTATATAATTCAGCTGCGCCGACGGCAAATTGCAATGGTTTTGTTTCAAGAAAGGGATATGACAGAAACAGATCCTTTACGAGTTTATAATCCTTGTCATTGCTGAAACCCTGTAAGATCTCCTGCAATATTACCGCACATAGATAGACAGGGTAATCAGTTTCAATATATTTTTGGAGTTGCATTGCCTCTTTTGTGGAGACATCATTGAATAGATCAATCCATACCGATGTATCGGCAAGGGCTCCCTTCATCAGACTTTCCTCATTTCGTCAAGATCGCCGGACCATTTAATCTTACCTTTTAATTTCAGTAGAGCCCTTCTTTTGTGGAGATCGATCACTTCCTTGAGGGCATATTCAACCACGCCTTTTTTCGTTTTTATCCCTGTAATGTTTATGGCCGAGGTCATCAGGTTGTCATCAACCTCGATATTTGTTCTCATTTTTTCACCTCATGTTTATACACAAATATAATCTAAATTTTACACATAGGCAACCTGTTTTTTTAATCTCTGCGGGTCTAATTCCCCGCAGCTCTGCTGCGAAAGATTTATTTTTTCCTCTGCAATACCTCGTCAGCTCTGCTGCGAGGTAGTTTATTCGGGCGTACAGAAAATCAGCCGCGTAGGTCGGGTTGAGGAACGAAACCCGACATCTAATCTTTTTACGTATCTCGTTTAAAACAATTGAAAAAGGATGTATTTGTTTTACACCCCGAATGCTCTCTCGCAGGCACTCAATATTTTTTAGCAGTATTAAAAGGTTTCTCCCGCTTTTACATGACCATGGTGAAGAAAAAGAAACCACCTTTTATATAATATCGCTGGTATTGCATATCATGGATAATAATGTCGTCTTTATAGATGCCGGGCTGCGTCCCTTACTACGAGACTGAGCTTACCGAAGTAGATCCACATGCCAGGTCTGTCCCGCTATTTTATCCTGCCATAGTCAAAGAAGACGGTGGAAATCTTCATGCGACGGCGGATGGCCTGTCCCGCCATAATGTCCTCCATAGCTTTAGCGACGGAGGAAGCTTCAGGCGGCCGATGGGGAGGAGGATCTAATCACTTCCCTTTATACGATTAGGATCTGTTTGATCATCTTCAATGCCTCGTTCCAAATCCCAGTTATGAGCAACTTCCCAGCGTCGATTTTTGTTTGGGATTATTTGCCCATTAAAATCTTTTTTTGCGAGATAGACCATGATTGAAATAAAGTCATCAAAATGTTCCACAACGATATCGACTGCTTTTTTAAGCATCGAACCTTCAATAACTGCAATGAAATTATCATCCCCTTCAATCCACCAGTGAGTCCAATCATCATCTAATGAGGGAAATATAATTT
>JAFGIC010000090.1 GCA_016929815.1 Deltaproteobacteria bacterium | reverse complement strand
CTCAATCAACTTCGAAAGAAGGAACCAACCCAGCCGGTTTCTCCGCCTTTCAGGGTGGATTGCAAGATTGAGAAGCTGCATCTCCTTTTCTACAGTCCAGAAACATGCATACCCTGCAACCGACCCATCAAGTATTAAGGCCCAAATTGTTGATATGCGCTTTTCTGTCTCCGACCTGAAGGCGTTATAGCTCCAGGGGGATGGAAAAGAGCCCCTTTCTATCGCAAGTATCTCTTCGATATAGACATCGAAATTTTCAGGACAGATGTCTATAAGCTCAGGCCCCGGCATGTCTATTTCAATAGATTTCCCGCAAGCGATATGCTCATCTTGCCGGCTTCCTGGGCCTTTTCTGCCAGCTCGTTCAGCCCCATCCTTGAACGGTTCTGGGCGATCGCAATAACCATGGGCAGGTTAACTCCTGTAAGGACCTCCACCATCTCGTCCTTGAGAAAAGACAGACTGATATTGGATGGCGTTCCCCCGAACATGTCCGTAAGAATAAGGACCCCTTCACCCTTGTTCAGGACAGATATCTTGTCTTCGATCATTTTTCTGATCTTTTCAGAGTTTGATGCCTGGGTAATGGAGACAACATCCACGCCTTCAATTCGCCCGACAATAAACTCCGCGGCATTCAGAAATTCCCTCCCCAAATCACAGTGAGTAACGATCAGTAAGCCTATCATGATAAAAGCCTGTCTCCATGGAATAAAGATTCAATATGATAAATATCAGTCTTCCTGTTTTATCTGTGCAGTATCGTTTATTTTTGAAATTCGGCACTAGAACTCCTCATCGTTCTGAATAATTGTATTATAAATTTCCTGCCTGGTCTGGAGTTCCATAAGCGTCTTTCTGAAGGAGCTGTTTTTCAGGAGTTTTGCTATCCTTGCTAAGGCCTTGAGATGCACGCTCGCTGAGTTTTCCGGCGCCACAAGCAAAAAAAACAGAAAGACAGGCTGACCGTCCATAGAATCAAAGTCCAGTCCCTTCAGGCTCCTCCCGAAGGAGATGACGGGATCGCTTATGCCGTGAAATTTACCATGGGGTATGGCGACCCCGTCGCCTATGCCGGTGCTCCCCAGCCTCTCCCTTTCCAGAAGAACCTTTACCAGGGAATCCTTATCCAATGAAGTCCTGGTGCTTAGGATGGTCCCTGCAAGTTCTTCAAGCGCCCTTTTTTTATCCCTGGCCTTTAAGTCGGGAATAATGTTATTTACATCAAGTATTTCAGATAATCTCATAAGTAACACACATTTTTGGGGTTTAATAAATCAGCTCATAGGTTCCATCAGGCCAAGGTTTCCGTCCTTACGCTTGTAAATGACATTAATCTCCATGGACCTGGAATTTCTAAAGACCATAAAATCCTGCTGCGACATGTTAATCTGCATCGCGGCCTCCTCCGCGTCCATCGGTTTTGCAACTATCTTCTCTACTTCTATCCTTGGCTCTTCAATGCCGGCATCTGATACATCCTCTGTTTCGCTTGCAGCAAGTGGTGTTTCATTTTTCCATGTTTCCGCCCTGTGGGCCCTTGTCTTTTCTCTGTTTCGTTTTACCTGCTTCTCTATTTTATCCATAACCTGATCAATTGCCGAATACATATCCTCAGTCTCTATCATACCTTTTATCAGTGTCCCATTCACGTTTAGAGTAACATCCGCCGACCGCCTGAATTTCTCAACAGCAAGAACGATATGGGCCTCTACGGGAAAATCAAAATACTTGTCCATCTTGGACATCTTTTCCACTGCGTAGGCCTTTAAACTTTCCGAAGCATCAATATGTCTGAAAGTCACGGTAATTTCCATAGTCTACCTCCTTGGTGGAGTAAAATTGTTATTTAGGTTAATTAATTTTGTAAAACACAGCAACATAAAATTTCAGGGTAATTTAGGCTCAAAAATTCACGAAATCCTGTATATTGTTTTAGTTCAACACAAAAAAATTACGCAGGCGCCCTCCTTTTCCTGGAGGGAAGAATCCCCATCGTCTCCCTGTATTTTGCCACTGTACGCCTTGCCACGTCTATATTGGAGCCTTTCAGCATCTCGGCGATCTCCTGATCGCTGTAAGGGCTGCTTTTGTTTTCCGCCTTAATGATGTTTCTTATGTGTTCCTTAACGCTTTCCGAGGCAATGGAATCCCCCCCCTCCATGCTGTTTATGGCGCTGTTAAAAAAATATTTCAGCTCAAAAACTCCCTGAGGGGTATGAACATATTTGTTTGTTGTCACCCTGCTTATAGTTGATTCATGCATCTGTATATGTTCCGCCACATCCCTCAGTACCAGCGGTTTCAGATAGGTCACCCCTTTTTCGAAAAAGTTTCTCTGAAACTGCACGATGCTCTCTGTAACCTTGTAGATTGTCCTTTGTCTTTGATGGATGCTTTTTATCAGCCATGCGGCTGATTTTAGCTTGTCCTGTATATACTCTCTGGTGTCCTTTCCAATTGAATTTTTATTTGATAATATCTCCTTATAGTAATTGTTTATCCTGAGCTTCGGCATGCCGTCTTCATTCAATACTATCTCGTAATCATCCCCGACCTTAAATACATAGATGTCCGGGCTAACGTATATTGTCTCATCATCATTATACAGCCTTCCGGGTTTGGGCTCAAAGCTGCTTATAACGGAGACCGCGGACAACACCTCCTCCATGGATACCGAGAGTCCCTTGGCTATTTTGTCATACCGCTTGTTTTCCAGATTTTCCAGATGATTGAGGATGATCTTTTCGACAACCGTGCCTGCCAGATTCTGAAAACGGGCCTGGATGAGGAGGCATTCCCTGGTGTCCCTTGCCCCTACGCCCGTGGGATCAAAATTCTGTATTACTGAAAGCGCATTCAGCGCCTCATCCTCAGGATATCCTGTCAGCTGGGTCAGTTCTTCAATGGAGGCCTTGAGATACCCGTCATCATCGATATTACCTATGATCTCAACGCCTATCTCACGCTGACTCTCGGTTAAATCACTCAGATTGAGCTGCCACATGAGATGGGAGCGCAGGCTTGTCTTGCTTGCATTTATGTTTTCAAATACGGGGAGTTCCTTGTTTTCATGAGGCGTTTCCGCCCATCCCGTATTGTATTCCGACAAATAGGATTCCCAGTCCATGTCCTGGTCCTTGCGGCTCAGGTCGTCATCTATCCGCACCTCGGGTGTTTTTTCTGTAAAATCTTCCTTGTCTGCCTCAGAAAGATCAATTTCGTTATCGCCTTCATCGATTGGCTGTTCATCAAGCAGCGGATTTGTCTCCATTTCCTGTGAAATGGTTTCAAGGAGTTCAAGTCTGCTAAGCTGCAGGAGCTTGATAGCCTGCTGCAGCTGCGGCGTCATAATAAGCTGCTGTGACAGGCTGAGAGATTGTTTTAATTGTAAGGCCATTAAGTTATCTTTTTCCGGGTGCGGTTTATAAATTTAAAAATTAAAGTCCTCCCCCAGATAAAACCTGCGGGCTATCTCACTGTTTATTATATGATCCGGCGTGCCGGACTCTATGATCTTTCCCTTGTTAATAATATATGCCGTATCGCATACATCCAGGGTCTCCCTGACATTGTGATCCGAGATTATGATACCTATGCCGCGTTCCTTCAGCCGTCTTATGATCTGTTTTATGTCATTAAGTATCATGGGATCAATCCCTGCAAATGGCTCATCCAGGAGCATGAATCTGGGTTCCGTAGCAAGGGCCCTTGTTATCTCAAGCCTTCTCCTCTCACCGCCTGAGAGTGATGACGCGTTGTTTTTTGCAAGGTGACCGATATTCAGCTCAGACAAAAGCCCTGCCAGTCTTTCCCTGATCTCATTGGATGGTATATCCATCCCCTGAAGGATTACCAGGAGATTTTCCTCTACCGTAAGCTTCCTGAATACGGAAGGCTCCTGGGGAAGGTAATTTATACCCTTCCTTGCCCTTATGTACATAGGGTCTTCGGATATATCCTCCCCGTCAAGAAAGACACTGCCCCTATCAGGCCTTATAAGGCCTATCATCATATAGAAGGTGGTGGTCTTGCCCGCTCCATTTGGCCCCAGGAGCCCGACAATCTCATGCCTGTCGAGGGTCATGTCTATCCTGTCAACGACCCTGTTGCCCTTGTATGTCTTTACGAGCTGTTTAACCTCAAATCTGTCTTTCCACTCGGACAATTGTGTTACCTGTTCTCATCCAGGATCAGGTCGGCCTTTATATCCTCACCGGAAACCCTGTCCTTCGTCAGTTCAATAGTCAATATAGATCCCTCAATATGGCTTTTGCCGCGCTTGAAAACAGGTTTCCCTGTCAAATCAATCTTCTGGTCGGCATGAAAATATTCCGCTTTTTCCGCGGTAAACAGGCTACCGTCCGGCTGGCTGATCTTTACATCTCCTGTGGCCACCATCCTGTTTATGCTGCCGCTGATGTCCCTTGTCTCCTCAACGTCCTCGTCTGTCTGGTAATATATTATCAGGTTCTCACAGTTCAGGGTTATGTTGTCCCATCTTGTGTTTAGATCGCCGGACATGAAGGTGATTTCGACATTTCCTGATAAGACAGCAGTCCCCTCCCTGTTGTCCAGCAATACATTATCCGTTTGACGGACTATTATATGTCCCGTGGTGCCGCTGTCCTCTGCAGTCTCCGGGGGGGTGTCTGCCTTTGCAGGGAATGGGGATGTCAAAAAGACGGTTATTGAAAGTATAATAAAAAAAATGTCTTTAATCTTCATTTAGTCCGAAGGCCTTTCTCTGTTAACTCAATCAATCCGGTGATATCGGATACAATTTCAAATGTCTCTTTTTCCGTATAAAAGATAAGTCCTTTGCCGGACATTGAAAAAAAAGGACCGGTAATCCTTACCGGTTCATCGGTTTTTAGAACGCCGTTTTTTTGTTCATAAGAAAGATATTCGGTAAATATCCTGTATCTGCCGCCTTCTCCCCTGAGATCACCGCTCAGGTTAATTACATTCGAGATGGTGTCCCAGTCGGCCTTGTTCCCCTTTATTTCCATTGCAGGGCTGTCCACCGGCTCAAGTTTCAGGCGGAACCTCTTTAAAGAAACCCTTTGCCTATCCTGGGACCATGTGCCTTCGTCCGCGTCAAGGACAAATCCGGCGCCTTCGTCAGGATCATCCTGGGTATATTGGAAATTCTTAACCGTGACTGCCTCAGGGATCAATTCGCTTAAAACCGGATTAATACCTTTATATCCTGCCTTTATAAGATAATAGCCTATTATGCAGAGCAAAATCAGTATGCCGGCAATAGACAGATATTTTAACGGGGTTTTAGCCATTTGCAATAATTATACCAGAGATGACGCTATCATGTAAAGTTTTTCCTTTATTCAGATCGCATCTTTTGACGGCCAGGCGCCCTGCGACTTCAATATCAGTTCACATATCTCCCTGACCGCCCCATCCCCGCCGTTTTTGCCGGTTACATACAAGGCGGCCTCACGAACCTCTTCCACGGCATCTGCAACCGCAACCGGCAGCCCTACATATCTTAAAAGAGGCACATCCGGCAGATCATCACCGATATAGCATGCCTGATCTCCAGCCAGCCCCTTTTCTTGCAGCAGGCCAATCCCCGCGGACCTTTTATCCGAAACGCCCTGATAAACGTACTTTATGCCGAGGTCTTTTGCCCTTTGGCCAACCACGCCGGACTCTCGCCCCGTTATAATCGCAACATCTATACCCGCGTAAAGCAGCGACCTTATGCCGTAACCGTCTTTAACATTAAAGGCCTTTGTCTCCTCGCCATGATCGTTCATGTAGATGCGTCCATCAGTCATGACCCCGTCCACATCAAGGATAAGTATCTTGATTCTCTTCAGCTTTTTATCCAGCATGCACAAAACCCCGTGAATATACCCCTTGAGCCTGATCACCGGTTAGGGTATCCATTTTCCGTTTTTACATACCTGAATCAAATACGCTGGGTCACCAGAGCGTGGATCTCTTTAAGAAGACCTACAATGGCTCTGACCTGGGCAAGGGGCAGGGAATTAGGACCGTCACATAGGGCGGAATCCGGGTCCGGATGCACCTCCATAAAGATGCCGTCAGCGCCCGCGGCAACCGCGGCCCTTGCCAGATTTTCCACGAATTCCCTCTGCCCGCCTGAACAGGTTCCGCTGCCTCCCGGCAGTTGAACGCTGTGCGTAGCGTCAAAGACAACAGGGAAGCCAAAACCCTTCATTATCGGGATGGAACGGAAATCAACTACAAGGTTGTTATAGCCGAAAAACGACCCTCTCTCGGTCAGTATGAGATTATTATTGCCGGCTGATGTAACCTTGTGTGCCGCCTGCTCCATCTCACCGGGAGAGATAAACTGCCCCTTTTTTATGTTTACGGCGCGTCCTGTTTTGGCTGCGGCCAGCAGCAGGTCCGTCTGGCGGCAGAGAAATGCCGGAATCTGTATTATATCAAGGATCTCCGAGGCCCTTCGCACATCTTCAACGCTGTGGACATCCGATAGAACAGTAAGCCCATATTCCTCCTTGACTCTTCGAATTGTCTTTAGCCCGCTTTCAATGCCCGGCCCGCGAAAGGATTCTATGGAGGTCCGGTTCGCCTTGTCATAGGATGTCTTGAATATGACAGGGATATCCAGGGCCTCGCTTGTTTCTTTCAAAAATTCGGCAACCCTCAGTGTGATCGCTTCGCTCTCTATAACGCACGGCCCTGCGATGATAAAGAACGGACCATTTTTGTTAACGGTCAAATCTCCCAGCTGAACCGGATAACCCATATTAACCTCGAATGTATAAAATCTAAAAAAATGATCGCTGTTTCGTCTCTATGCTTATAGAAACATATTTTAAAAGTCAAGAAGCTAGAGATTAAACTTTTTCTTGTCATATCCTTATATACCATTTAATATTATCCATCTATCAACGGAGGTGGATTAAGGTGCCTAAAAAGAATATATCAAAGACGATTAAGGAGATAAATGAGAGGATAAAAAAAGGAAAGGCCGTGGTCATTACAGCGGATGAAATGACTGCCATTGTGAAAAGAAAGGGCGCCGCAAAGGCGGCAAAGGAGATTGATGTTGTAACAACCGGCACCTTCTCTCCCATGTGCTCTTCAGGGGCGCTGATTAATTTCGGACATACAAAGCCTACAATAAAGGCATCCAGGGCCTGGCTTAATAATGTGCCGGCCTACGCCGCACTTGCTGCCGTGGACATCTACTTAGGTGCAACAGCAACCGCTGAAGACGATCCCCTCAACGGCGTTCATCCGGGACAGTTCAAATACGGGGGAGGCCATGTGATACAGGATCTTATCGCAGGGAAAAAGGTGACCCTGAGGGTCACGGGATACGGAACCGACTGCTACCCCAACAGGGAGGTTGAAAAGAAGATCGGACTTTCCGATATGCCCTACGCGGCGCTCCTGAACCCCAGGAATGCCTACCAGAATTACAATTGCGCAATTAACCTAACCTCCAGGACCATCTATACCTATATGGGCGTACTGAAGCCAAAGGCCGGAAACGCCAATTACTCGACCTCCGGGTTATTAAGCCCACTGTTGAACGACCCCTATTACCTTACTATCGGCATGGGGACCAGGATCTTTCTGGGAGGCGCGCAGGGTTATGTCATAGGCCCCGGCACACAGCATAATCCCTTTGCTGAAAGGGGTAAAAACGGGGTACCGGTCAGCTCCGCCGGCACGCTCATGGTTACGGGAAACATGAAGGAGATGTCCCCGAAATGGGTTGTAGGTGTAAGCATGCTCGGCGACGGATGCTCCCTGGCGGTAGGCGTGGGGGTGCCGATACCTATCCTCAATGAGGAGATCGCCGGCTATACCGGGGTGTCGGATGAGGAGCTGTTGGCGAAGATCGTTGACTATGGTAATGATTATCCGAAGGGAGAATCAAAAAGCCTTGGTTACGTGAGTTACGCGGAACTTAAAAGCGGCTCAATAAGGTTTAACGGCAAGGATATCCCCACTGTGCCCATTTCATCCCATGTGCGGGCCCTTGAGATAGCAAATATCCTGAAGGGCTGGATTGAGAAGGGCGAATTCCTGTTGACCGAGCCCCAGGTCATGCTCCCTACTGTTAAAAGGCATAAGGGGGGAGGCATCTGATGAAGAAGATCATTACATTGAGAGGCATGGCGGATAACCAGGCCGGGATTATTAAAAAGATAAAATCAGCAGGGGACATGGCCCGCAGGATCAGGGAGATGGGGATTATCCCCGGCGCCGAGATCACTATTTTGGGGCGGGCGCCCCTAAAGGACCCTGTTGCTATAAAGATAAAGGATTTCACCCTGACCTTAAGAAATAATGAAGCCGACTATATTCTGGTTGAGATAGATGTCTGAAAAAACAGTTAATCGTATCAGAAAAAATATTACAATAGCCCTGTCGGGGAACCCCAACTCAGGGAAAACGACCCTTTTTAACGCCATTACCGGCGCCAGGCAGCATATTGCAAACTATCCCGGTGTGACCGTGGAAAAAAAGACCGGCAAAATAAACCATGCAGGATATGAGATTACGGTTGTTGATCTGCCGGGCACCTATTCCCTTACAGCCTTTTCCCTTGAAGAGATAGTAGCCAGAAATTTTCTGGTCGATGAAAGGCCTGACCTTGTTGTGGATATTGTTGACGCCTCCAACCTTGACAGGAACCTCTACCTTGCCCTGCAGTTCAAGGAACTGGGGGTCCCCATGATAATTGCGCTGAATATGATCGACATGTCTGAAAAAAGGGGCATTACGATTGATTATGCAGGATTGTCCTCACTCCTCGGGGTCCCTGTTGTCCCAATGGTGGCCAGGGCATCGGAGGGGATTACCGAACTGATTGACAGGGTCATTGAGGTTGCAGGACAGGAAAAATCATGGCAGCCGGAGCTTATTTCCTATGGTATGGACATAGACCTGGGCATACAGAAGATAGAGGAACTCATTTTAAAGGAGTGCCGCCATGAACAGAAGTATCCCTCTGCGTGGCTGGCCCTCAAGTGCATGGAGGGCGATCCGGAGGTAAAAAAACTCCTGTATGAGGAAGCCGGCCTTAGAGAACAGATCGATGCCATATGCGATCATACTATCAGGCATATCCGCAACACACTTGAAGACGACCCGGAAGGCATCATAGCAGAACATCGTTACGGGTATATAGCGGGCATTATAAAAAAGACGGTCAAGAGAAAGATAGAATCCAGGATCGATATGTCCGACAGGGCGGATGCAATCCTGACCAACCGTATTCTTGGCCCCATTATCATGCTGACCATACTCTATGCTACATATGCATTTACATTTAATCTAAGCGAGACCCCTGTCGGATGGCTCGAATCAGGATTCAAGTTCCTCAAGGATCTTGCATCCAACCTGCTCCCTGAGGGAAACCTTCAGTCACTTATCATATCCGGTATAATAGACGGGGTTGGAGGAATACTCAGTTTTGTGCCCCTAATCATGTTCATGTTTCTTGCCATAGCCGTAATGGAGGATTCTGGCTACATGGCAAGGATAGCCTATATGATGGACAGGGTCCTTCGATGGTTCGGCCTTCACGGGAACTCGGTTATGGCATTGATCGTAAGCGGGGGCCTCTCCGGGGGCTGCGCTGTGCCCGGCGTGCTTGCTACAAGGACGCTCAGGGACCCCAAGGAAAGGATTGCCACCATGCTTGTAGCACCCTTTATGAATTGCGGGGCCAAGTTGCCTGTATTCGCCATTCTGATAGTGGCTTTTTTCGCGAAGGACCAGGCAAGAATGATGTTTATCTTTACCCTTATGACATGGTTTTTTGCACTCTTCGCAGCGAAAATTCTCAGGTCAACCGTGCTCCGCGGCCCAAAGACACCGTTTGTGATGGAACTGCCGCCCTACCGCGCGCCGACCATTAAGGGGATTGTCATACACACATGGGAACGTACCTGGCAGTATATTAAAAAGGCGGGCACGGTTATTCTGGGGGTATCGATTATCCTGTGGGCGGCCATGACCTTTCCGGGCCTGGATGATGAACAGGCCGCGGATTACGAGAAAAGGGAGAAGGCCCTGATAGCGGGCCTCCTCTCCTCGCCTGAGTCAACAGGGCTTATCAAAAGTCGGGAAGATCTTCAGACCTTGGATGACATGGTTGCATTATACAGTGGATCACACAGATCTGGTGAAGAGGCCTTTCAGGGTCCGGATGAAGGTCATCTGGCGTCTATTGCAAGGGCAGTAATAGAAATGCAGGACGGGAAAGGCCTTGCTTCAGCAAAGGACGACATCCATGACGCCTTTGCATTAAAATATTCGGATTATAAAAACAATCTCGTTGCCCTTGAAAGGGGAAAGAAAGCAGAAATGCTCAAGTCCACGGCGGCCGGAAGGTTAGGGAGGTTTCTGGAAGGCATTACCCTTAAGATCGGCTTTGACTACCGTACCAACATTGCCCTTATAGGAGGCGTTGCGGCCAAGGAGGTAATACTCTCGACCCTTGGCACCGCATACTCCCTTGGTGATGAGGGGCTTGAAGAGGATTCTTCTCTCGCGACGAGGCTCCAGCGGGACCCTGCATGGAATCCCCTGGTCGCATTCACCCTTGTCCTGTTTATAATGTTGTATGTACCCTGCTTTGTGACCCTTGTCACAATAGCAAAGGAGGCATCCTGGTTTTGGGCGGGCTTCTCCGCGTGTTTTAACCTTGTCACGGCCTTTATCATTTCCTTCATCGTATATCAGTCTGGAATCTTCCTCGGCATCGGTGTTTAGTCATTGCGGATTATTCCTTTCCCGGGAGATGTTTAATACTAAATCAATGAATGATATCCTGTAGCTTACCGGGAAAGGAACCGTATATCTTTAATATGAGATTTGTCTTTAAACAAATCTGACTGTATTAAAGGATTAACGTTAAATAACAATATAGGGATCTTTACAAAGGGAAAAGGCCTCGGTTTTGCGGGATGAATTTTTAGTTTGCACACCTTCTTGCTTATAAATTCTTTTTTGTATATACTCCCGCCAGGTTAGAGAATGGATGGCAAGGATCTATATTAAATGGCTCTTGATATGTAAATCCTTAAAAATCAGACCACTGCCATGTTTGTGTGGTTTTTTTCTGAGATATCTCCTTTCAAAGACCGGCAGAATCTTACAAATTATTAATTACAAATATACGTTGCCAATATTTATTGATTCCGGAGAAAGCGTTGTTTATTACATTTGAGGGCATAGAGGGCTGCGGCAAGACAACACAGATAAGGCGTCTTGAGAAACGCTTAGCTGACATTGGGATTAAATTCATATCCACACTTGAGCCAGGGGGGACGAAGATCGGACAGGATATACGAAAGCTGCTACTTGATTCAAGGAACAGCCATCTGTCGCCCATGGCCGAACTCGTTTTATATGAGGCGGACAGGGCCCAACATGTGGAGGAGGTAATAATGCCTGCCCTGGGACAGGGCAGGTGGGTGATATGCGACAGGTTTTATGACGCAACCGTGGCCTACCAGGGTGTAGGCAGAGGACTCGACATGGAGCTTGTCCTGGACCTGAATTACCGTGTTACAAGAGGGCTGAAACCCGATATAACCCTTCTCCTTGACCTTCCTCCGGAGACGGGCATTAAAAGGGCGCTCAGGCGCAATAATATACTGATGCAGGATGGCCAGGACAGGTTTGAGAAGGAAGCGATGGATTTTCATAAAAGGGTGAGAGATGCATACCTTGAGATGTCCCGAAAAGAGAAGCGCTTTTCAATAATTGACGCCTCATTATCTGAGGATGCGGTTGAAGAGGAGATATTCAAGGTTATCAGACCGTATCTGGAGTAGAATATATACATGGAATCAGGCAAAAAGATAAAACCCTTCTCCAGGATAATTGGACAGGGAAAGGCCATAGGCTTTCTTAAGAGGGTTATAGCCGGCGGCAAGATCCCCCATGCCCTTCTCTTTACGGGCATTGAGGGCGTGGGAAAGACAACCACCGCGCTGGCCTTTTGTCAGGCTATTAACTGCCTGGCGCCGGTCAACGGGGAGGGTTGCGGCAGGTGCAGGAACTGCCGGCAGCTGGTGAGCGGTAACTTCCCCGACCTTAAATTTATCGAGCCTGACGGGCAGTATCTAAAGATTGAACAGATCAGGGAGTTGAACAGGGATATCTGCTTCAGGCCTGTCGAGGGCGCCTACAGGGTTGTAGTCATCAGCAGGGCCGAGGCCATGAATCAGGAGTCTGCCAACTCCTTTTTAAAGACACTGGAGGAGCCGCCCCAGGGCAACGTAATTATCCTGAAGGTGAAAGAGCCGCGCGATCTACTGCCGACAATAGTGTCAAGATGTCAGAAGGTGCCCTTCAGTCCCCTGCCGCGTCCTGCTGTAAGGCAATATCTGACAGATGAGATGGGTATTGACGGAGAAAATGCCTCGTTGATTGCCGGCCTGTCCGGCGGCAGCCTTGGGAAGGCAATAAGCATGTCCTCGGGAGATTACCTTGAGGAGCGGCAGAAAACCATCGGAGATATTATTCATCTGCCGGGGATGAGTAAACCCCAGGCAATGGGGCTTGGAATGGAGTATGCCCAGGACATGAAAAAAAGGGACAACGACTCCACAGGCGGTATAGATTTATTTGAATTGATAGGCATATGGAAAACCTGGTATAGAGACATGATAGTTATAAAGGCGGGCGGACACGCAGACATGCTGATCAATGCCGATTTTTCAAGGAAGCTTAAGTCCATTTCCGGACATATGACCATGGACAACCTTATACAATGCTTTTTTCACCTGGACAGGGCCCAGATGGACCTGATGAAAAACCCCAACACAGGATTAATGATGGAAGACCTTTTTTTGGGACTCCTGAGACAGGCCCATTCACCTGACGGATTTTAAAAAAGGCTTAAAATTAAAAAATGAGCAAGATAGTAGGAATAAAACTGGGGAAGAGCGGAAAGATCTATGATTTTGATTCAGGGCACTTTGTCCTTAAGCCCGGAGACCGCGTAATTGTAAATACGGAACAGGGGAAGGCCATGGGTGTGATCTGCAATAAACCCAGGGCGCAGGAAGAAGAATTGAAACCCCAGTCAAGGGAACTGAAGCAGGTCTATAGGATAGCGAACAATAAGGACATCGAAAAATACGAAAAGAACTGCCGCCTTGAAAACGATATCTATTCCTACTGTTACGACAGCATAAAAAGGCTGTCCCTTGATATGTCCCTTATAGCCGTGGAACGCATGTTTGACGGAAGCAAGGTGGTTATCTATTTTTCCTCGGAAGGGCGAGTTGATTTCAGGGAGCTGATCAAGGAACTGGTGCAGCAGTTTCATACCAAGATAGAGATGAAACAAATCGGGGTGCGTCATCAGGCCAAGATGGTAGGGGGGTTAGGGACCTGCGGCAGGCCGTTATGCTGCTCTACCTTTCTTGATAATTTTGCCCCGGTCTCAATCAAGATGGCAAAAAAGCAGAACCTGTCGCTTAATCCGGCCAAGATATCCGGGATGTGCGGCAGGCTCATGTGCTGCCTTGCCTATGAATATGATTATTACAATGAGGCACAGAAAAATATACCGAAGGTAGGCAAGATGATTGACACGAAAAAGGGAAGGGGCAAGATCATTCGGCACAATGTTTTAAGGGAGACATTCACAATCTGCCTTGATCCAAGTGAAGAAGAGGTTGAGATTTCATACGGGGAAATAATAAATGACAGCGCCCCGAAGGAAAACAATAAGCGAGGGGGTAATCAATAATACAATTGGCCGGCACATTCTACGTTACTACACCCATATATTATGTTAATGCCGAACCTCATATAGGGCACGCATATACGACAATCGTAGCGGATGTCATTAACAGATACCATATATTATCAGGCAAGGAATCGTTTTTCCTTACGGGCACTGATGAACACGGCGACAAGATTGTCAAGGCTGCTAAAAAGGCAGGCAGCTCGCCCAAGGACTACGCGGACAGGATAAGCGGCCTTTTCAGGGCGCTCTGGCCAAAACTGAACATCAGCAATAATTATTTTATCCGCACAACAGACCCGGCCCACGTGGAGACGGTAAAGTTTGTCCTGAACAGGGTAAACGACAAGGGTGATATTTATTTCAGCGATTATGAAGGCCTTTACTGTACCGGGTGCGAGCGTTTTTACACTGAACGGGAGCTGGTTGACGGGAAATGCCCCGATCATCTTGTAAAGCCGGTTTTGATCAAGGAGAGCAATTATTTCTTCAGGATGAGCAATTACCAGGACTGGCTGATAGACCATATAAAAAAGAACCCTGAATTTATAAGACCTGAAAGGTACAGGAACGAGGTCATCTCCTTTTTAAAGGAACCCCTTGAGGACCTGTGCATCTCCAGGCCTAAAACAAGGTTAAAATGGGGGATCACCCTCCCCTTTGATGAAGACTATGTTACCTATGTGTGGTTTGACGCGCTCATCAACTATATATCCGCCCTGGGCTACCCGGACAATGAGCTGTTCATGAAGTTCTGGCCTCACGTACAGCATATTATTGCCAAGGACATACTCAAACCCCACGGCATATACTGGCCCTGCATGCTGAAATCCGCGGGAATCGAGCCTTACAGGCGCCTGAATGTCCACGGTTACTGGAATATAAATGAAGGCAAGATGTCCAAGAGCCTGGGCAATGCGGTAAAGCCCCTGAGCCTTGTTGATGTATATGGTCTCGACGCTTTCAGATACTTCCTTCTGCGCGAGATGGTCTTCGGGCTAGATTCCGAGTTCAACGAAGAGGCCCTTGTAGCAAGGATCAATGCAGATCTGGCCAACGACCTCGGCAATCTGGTAAGCAGAAGCCTTACCATGGTGAACAAGTATTTCGCGGACGCCATGCCTGAACAGGGCAGGGTGAACGACCTGGATAAGGTGCTTATCAGTGATATTTCGGCCGTACTGGATGCCTATCCCGGCCTCATGTCGGGGTTGGGATTTCATAAGGCCCTGATTAATATATGGGAGATTATCGGAAAGGTTAACAAATATATTGACTCGATGGCCCCGTGGGTCCTGGCAAAAAATGATACTGCACGCCTGTCCACGGTAATGTTTAATATCCTTGAGTCGATCAAGATTGTATCTGTAATGCTCTGGCCTTTCATGCCCGAGACATCTGAAAAGATACAAAATTTCATGGGGCTTAAAAGGACCGGCAGAGACCTTACACTGGAGGATGTGCGGCAATGGGGCGCCATCCTGCCCACGAAGCTGATCGCAAAGGCCCCTCAATTGTTTCCGAGGATAGAAAAAAAGACAGAGGCCACAAAGGTCAATGGAAAGGAAGAAAAGATGGATGGTGCACTCTCCTTTGAGGAATTCCAGAGGCTTGACCTCAGGGTTGGTACAATCATGGCAGCGGAAGAGGTTAAGGGCTCAAAAAAACTCATGAAGCTTACGGTGGATATAGGCGAGGAAAGGACAATTGTGGCAGGCATACTGGGCCATTATTCTGAAAAGGACATCATTGGCAGGCAGGTGGTTGTAGTGGCAAACCTTGCGCCTGCCAAATTGATGGGCGTGGAATCCCGCGGCATGGTCCTTGCCGCTACCGATGAATCGGGGGTCCATCTTGTCGCGCCGGATGTTATTGCGGCCCCCGGAAGTAAAGTAAAATAGATATTAAGAGCTTTATACAATCTTCATAATATTATTACATTTTATCCTCTTTTTGCTTGACATTCGGGATAAACTTATTCTATTCTCTTAAATCGTTTAAGACTTTGCTCTTTTACAGCCCAATTTGCCCCACCGGGATTGTTCCGATGGTGATTAATGCCAGGGCTTGTGCTTCAAGTAATACTTTTAAACGGAGGAGAGTGTTTTGGCTAAGGGGACAGTAAAATGGTTCAGCAATAAAAAGGGGTATGGCTTTATCGAGCATGAAGCCGGAAAGGACATTTTTGTCCATTATTCATCCATCAATTCAGACGGTTTTAAGACACTCTCTGAAGGGGAGGCTGTGACTTTCGAGGTTGAAGACGGTCAAAGGGGGCCGGTTGCCAAGAACGTTCAAAGGGTTTAGCAAAGATCTTATAAGGTTGGGGGAATAGGCTTGTAAGGCATCCCGGTATATCGGGATGCCTTTATTGTTACTATGAAAATAGCTACCTTTAATGCAAACTCCATCAGGTCAAGAGACAAAATAATCAGCGACTGGATCAGGGCTGAACAGCCTGATATACTTTGTCTGCAGGAGACAAAGGTCCAGGACAAGGATTTTCCTGTCAAAGGTTTCACGGACCTCGGGTATAAGGTTATCTTCAGGGGGCAGAAGGCATACAATGGCGTGGCAATTGCGTCCAGGCACCCTTTTTCTGACGTGCGTTTGAACCTTAAGGACACGGAAGAAGGGCAGGCGCGTTTTGTCAGCGCAATAATCGATGATGTCAATGTGATAAACGCCTATGTGCCGCAGGGTTTTGCCCCTGGGACTGATAAGTTCAGATATAAGCTGGAATGGCTGCAAGACCTCCTGGCCCATATAGATCGAAATTATAACAATGCAATGCCTGTGATAATGACGGGTGATTTTAATGTCGCACTTGAGCCCATAGACCTCTATGACCCCGAAGGGATGAAGGGCGAGGTGGGTTTCCATCCCGATGAACAGGACATGATAAGGAGGTTCATGGACTGGGGTTTTATTGACATATTCCGCGTACATCATAAGGAGGGTGGGCAATATACGTTCTGGGATTACAGGATTCCCAATGGCTTCAAGCGAAACATGGGCTGGAGGATAGATTATATATTTGCGACTAAACCCCTTGCAGATAAATTAACCAGGGTGTGGATTGACAAGGAACCAAGGGCAAGAGAGAAACCCTCTGATCATACATTCCTCGTTGCGGAATTTGATGTGGGACAATTCTAAATGCTATTCGAAGGGCACAGATCCTTTACCCGGCATATTTCATGCCTCGGCTTCCTGGCGGAGCAAACCTCTCTCCCGTGGTAGATAAGGATGTCGGAAAACCTGCGCCACCTGTCTTCGGGTAAAAGCCCCTGTATGTCTGTTTCTATCTTTTCAGGGTCCGCATTTTCCGTAAGGCCAAGTCTTAATGCAAGCCTTTTAACATGGGTGTCCACCACAACGCCCGGGACATCAAAGGCGGCGCCAAGCACGCAGTTGGCCGTCTTTCTGCCGACGCCCGGCAACTTCAAGAGTTCATCCATGGTCCCAGGGACCTCACCATTATAAAGATCAAGCAGACCCTTGCAGCATCCTGTTATGGATTTTGCCTTGTTCCTGAAAAACCCCGTGGGCCTTATATCCTCTTCAAGCTCTGATATGGGGTTTTTAAGAAAATCTTCCGGGCCCCTGTATTTCTTGAACAGGGTCTTGGTGACGGTATTGACCT
>JAFGIC010000089.1 GCA_016929815.1 Deltaproteobacteria bacterium | reverse complement strand
GATCGGCCTCAAGGGTTACGGGCAGGGCAATGCACACATCATAAGCTCAACGGAGGAGGTGTCTGATCTGCCGGACGCGAAAAACCTGCTGCTTGTTGCCCAGACAACTCAGAACGAAAGGGTGTTTGACGAGATTGCCGAGGCAGTAAAAACGCGATATCCGGAGGCCCTTATATTCAATACCATATGCGACGCGACCAGTGAACGGCAGAAGGAGGTTAAGTCCCTGGCCTCACAGGTGGAGGGTGTTGTTGTGGTAGGGGGGTATCACAGCGGCAATACACAGAGGCTTGCCCAGATCTCCAGGGAGAGCGGGAAACCCACATTTCATGTTGAAACGGAGAAGGAACTGGACAGGGAAAGGCTTGCAACCATGGATGTTATAGGGGTGACTGCCGGGGCCTCAACGCCCAACTGGATGATCAGGAATGTTGTCAAGGAGATAGAGTCCATACGAGGCCGGGGCGAGACATGGATGGGACAATGGATAAAAAAGGCCTTAAAGTTTCTCCTTTTAAGCAATATGATGGTAGCCTTGGGCGCGCTGTGTCTGTCATATGCCGCGGGAATACTTTCCGACAGGAAACTCGATATCATGCACCCATTGCTTGCGTTCCTTTACGTCTATGGGATGCGCGTTTTTAACCGTTTCCTGGACAAGGGCGCAGGGTCCTATAATGACCCTGAAAGGGCGGGTTTTTACGGAAGACACAAGGTGTTTCTAACCCTGTCTGCCATTGCCGCTATTGTCGGAGCACTGGCAGTGTCCTTTCAAATGGGCGTTCTGGTCCTTGCCGCGACGGCAGGATTAAGCCTTCTTGGCGTAAGTTACAGCATTCCTCTTGTGCCGGTTAGTGTGAGGCATATGTGGAAATATACACAGATGCGGGATATCCCCGGTTCAAAGAACCTTCTGGAGGCCCTTGCATGGGCGGCCGTGATTGCACTTATCCCGATACTTGAGCCTTTTGATATGCACTGGACAAACGTAATGATGACCTTTTTGTTTGTCCTTATGATGGTTTTTGTAAGGGCCGCTTTTTTTGACATAATGGAGGTCCAGGGCGACCTGGTCGTTGGAGTGGAGACGCTCCCGATAATGCTTGGAGAAAGAAAGACCCTGTTTCTTTTAAAGACAATCATCACATGCGCGGCCATTGTCCTTGTAATTGCGCCCCTGATAGGGGCAGTAGGGAATTTTGCATACCTTATGCTTATACCCCTCTTTGCATTTTCTATAATGCTTGTGATCTATGAAAAGGGACGCATCCGGAACGGCCCAATGCTTGAATATATGGTGGAGGGGAATTTTCTTCTAACCGGCCTCCTAGCCCTTGCCTGGCAGATAATGTCGTGACGGAAGTAAGCGTTATCATTCCCACATTCAACAGGGCGCAGAAGGTTGCGCGCGCTATTTCCTCTGTGCTCGGCCAGACCTTCAGGGACTTCGATGTCATTGTTATAGATGACGGATCAACAGATGAGACAACAGTTGCGCTTGAGGGGTTCAAGGACAATATAACACTTATAAGACATCCGGAGAATATGGGTGTGTCTGCCGCACGAAACAGCGGCATAAGGGCCTCACAATCTCCTTTCATTGCCTTTCTTGATTCCGATGACTACTGGCTTCCGGAAAAGCTTGAGACACAGATGCAATTTTTCAGGGAGCACACAGAGGCGGTAGCGTGCCAGCCTGAGGAGATATGGGTAAGGAACGGAAGACGCGTGAACCCATGGAGGAAGCATATCAAGCCCTCGGGAGACATATTTAAGAGTTCCCTGAAGCTCTGCGTTGTCAGCCCCTCAGCGGTCATGTTAAGGCGCGGTATATTTGATGAGGCAGGTCTCTTTGATGAAGACCTTCCTGTGTGCGAGGATTATGACCTGTGGCTCAGGATAAGCTGCCGGTATCCCATACACCTGATAAATAAATACATGCTGGTAAAGGAAGGGGGACACCATGACCAGCTGTCATCCATGCTCAAGGGGATGGACAGGTACAGGATCAAGGCCATGGTCAAGCTGCTGCAGGAGGGATGCCTGAATAGAGATCAGGCCTCTGCTGTTCATGATGAACTGGAGAAGAAGTGCAGGATCTATGGAAACGGCTGCATAAAGAGGGGGAAGACAGAGGAGGGGGAATTTTTCCTTAATCTGCCCGAAAGATTGAAAACAAACTCATCGGTGTCTGAATTTGAGAGATTTTTTAACCCCGGAACTGATAAGTTGAAACAGGACAAGCTATTCACTGCGAAAACACGAAGAAACGAAAACACGAAAAATTAAAATAAATCAGATTTAGATGAATTCACGTTGTGCTTGAGCTTAATCCACAGGCACTGCCAGCATCCTTTCGACCGCTGTTTTGGCGCGAACCCGTATTTCTTCCGGCACCTTGATCACATGTCTCATCTCTTGAATGGATATAATGATATCCTCAAGCCTTGTCTTTTTCATGTCAACGCAGATCATGGCAGGGTCGGCCGGGATAAATCTCTTGCCCGGATTTGCCTTTTTAAGGGGATGGATGATCCCCGTCTCAGTGCCTATTATGAATTCCGTCTTTTCGGAATTCTTTACAAATGACAGCATCCCTGAGGTGCTCTTCACCTCGTCCGCAAGGTCAAGGACCTCGGGCGGACATTCGGGATGGGCCAGCAGCAGGGCGCCCGGGTTCTCCGCCTTAACCTTTTTGACCTGCCCGGCTGTCAGGTTGTTATGGATAGGGCAGTAGCCGTTCCACCATGTGATATTTCTCCCGCTTGTCTTCAGGGTGTATTGAGCAAGGTTCCTGTCGGGGGTCATATAGATCCTCTTTTCCCTGTCAATGGAACGTGCAACCGATACCGCGTTGGCCGATGTGCAGCACATGTCGCTTTCTGCCTTTACTTCAGCCGTTGTGTTCACATAGCTTACAATAACGGCATCCGGCATCTCCGATTTCTTTTTTTGAAGCTGTCGGGCTGTTATCATATCCGCCATGGGGCATCCGGCTGAGACGACCGGCAGGAGCACGGTCTTGTCCGGTGAGAGTATGGCCGCTGTCTCTGCCATAAAATGCACTCCGCAGAATACGATTATATCCGCTTCGGTTTTGGATGCCTTGATTGACAGTTCCAGCGAATCGCCGCAGATGTCCGCTACGTCCTGGACCTCAGGGATCTGGTAATTATGGGCAAGCAAAATCGCATTTTTATCCTTGAGCAGTTTCCTGACCTTTTTGCTGAGGGCCTCGATGTCCCTGTTATTATCATTCATTATTATTGTTCCTTTCCTTGCGCCATGGCCCTGTTTTAATAATACATCGCCAGCCACACAGTCTCCACAGACTTGTCTGTCCATTCGACCCTGTGCCTGGTGCGGGCCGGGATATTCACATAATCGCCGGGCGCCATGATTGATATCTCATCTTTGCCGTCAAATAAAAGCCCGGCACTCCCTTTAAGCAGTATGACAAACTCATCCCTGTCCTGGTCATACCAGAAGCCGGGTGGTGAGGCATGCCCCATGGATACAATGCGCTCGATCCTTACTGACCCTTGCTCTAAAATGACTTCCGTCAGTTCTTCCTTGAGATTGCCTGAGATGTTTTTAAAAAAATTATTAACATTGTCGTCCATCGTGATGTCTCTTGATCGTTGAGAGAGGTTAAAGGAGAAAGGCTAAAGGTAAAAGGAAAAAGGTTAAAGGTTTAAAATATTTTTACATCCCTGTGCCCTGCGCCCTGTTCCCTGCGCCTTGTGCCATATTCCCTGTGCCTTGCGCCTCATTCGACACACTCATGACCCTGAGAGAAGTCGAAGGGCTGTGCCTTTCGCCTTTTATATATTCTCCATCACCCTTGCAAAACTCAACAGGTCAGGCATCCTTTCGCAGTCCACATCCTTCCAGTCGTCGTAGGGATCAAGAAGGAGGGCATGTATCCCTGCGGACCATGCGCCCAGGACATCAACATGATAAAGGTCGCCTATATGGACAGTGGATTCAGGCGCGGCCCCTAATGTCTTAAGTGCATGACTGAAGAGCCGCTTATCAGGCTTCTCATAGCCAATTACATGGGAGTCAAAGACATGAATAAAATATCCCCTTATATTAAGAACCGATATTATTTCCTCTATCATGCCGTTTGAATTGCTCACTACGGAAAGCCGGATGCCCCTGTGTTTCAGGATTTCCAGGGCCTGCCTGACACCCGGAATCAGATTCGCCCAGAAACGTTTAAGCCTGCCCGGCGCCTGAAGACTGGTTACAAGTGCCCGGATTATTTCATCGCGTTTATGATCCTTCATGCCTGAGGTGGCCGGCAGTTTCTTCAGAATACTGCCCATATAAAAAAAGGAGGCATCCCTGTCCTCCGTTGACTTGAGTTTTTCGATTGCTGAGGAAAGCACAGGCCGTGCTGCTGCCTCCGCCTTCTTAAGCTCATCTATTTCACAGCCTATGCCCAGCTTCTCAAGCTCTTCCTTTATCCAGGGATAATCCATAGATAACAGGGTGTTGCCTGCATCAATAAAGACGGTGTCTATATCTTTGAAAGGCACTTTACGCATTTCCATTCTATTTTCCTGTTGCTTTTAATTTATTGTATAAGAACTCTAATCCTAAATGAAAACTATTTCAAGGTTTACTCAATACGCTATATGGATAAAAGTTCATGTTTATAATCAAATATCTCAAACCTCATCCTTAAACCGTGCGCCTTATTTTTATATATTTCTTGACAAATAAAGGGGCATTCCGATAAATTTCTTATGTTTTAGGGGTAACTGTGTGTTTATATATCCCAAAATATTAAATAATATTAAGACATGACAGCTCTATATACTTGCCCTTTGACCGTCAGCCGCCTGCGGCAGGAACATTTTGCCGGGGGAGTAAACAGGCTTCCATGACTTGCGGTTTAAATAAAGGAACAGGCAAATGAAATTAAAAACTGAAAAAACGATTGCGTTCTTTTTTGCGGGTGCCTTGCTTATTGTCGGGATTGTATGCTACGCGGCCTTTCCGCAAAGGTCGCCGGATATGCCCGTAAGGATCATGTTCAAATCCCTGGCAGGTAACGTGCTTTTTTCCCATACCGAACATGTATCCGAAGACTATTACGGCTATGAATGTACCGATTGTCATCATTATTATGATGAGGAAGACCCCGGCTCAATCTCATGCAGTGAATGCCATATGACTGAATCGGATGAAGATGAGGATATCCCGAAACGTTCGGACGCGATGCATTCGCAATGCATTGACTGTCATAAGGAAAGCGGCGGCGGGCCTGACGAATGCTCGGAGTGTCATGTGCAGTAAAAATTTGTCACCAGGCAGGAGGCATAAATGATAAAGAAACCGTTTTTCGGCTGGGGAAGCCCGAGGCTGAAATATCCGGCCATAGGGGGAGGAGAAAAAGAGCCCGTCACGGAGATTCCACTGCCGCAAAAGGCGTCCATACTTATTGATTATCCCTTTGAGAAGATAACTGAAATGTTTCTTAAAAAGGGCGACAGGGTTAAAACCGGCCAGAGGATCAGGCTATCCGAAGGAGGGAATGATTATTTCATATCAACTGTTACTGGAACCGTCGAGGATATATCGATATATACAGGATATATGGGCAGGACCTATTCGGCGATCCATATCGAAGGAGTAACAGAAGACCAATGGGACCCGACGCTAAGCAATGCAGGAGACAGATTATCGACTGAAATCTGTCTTAAGTTTTTTAGGCGACTTCCGGGGATAATTGATCTGGAGCGTCTTGTTGATCCTGTTGTACCTTTGGACGCCATTGTCATTAAAGGAATCGATGAAGATCTTCTTGTTAAAACCAACCAGCTTGTGCTTTTAAATAATCCGGAAGGACTTACAAAGGGTGTCAGGTATCTGAAAGAACTCACAAAGGCAAAGAGAATGATCATTACAGTGCCGCCCGGATTGTCGTCGGATGCCGGCAATATGGACGCCGACGTGATTAAGGTCAAACCTGTTTATCCCCAGGCATTGCCGAAGATGATCATGAAAAATGTGTTTAAACGAACGGTTCCGGCAGGCATGACCTGCGAAGACATGGGGGTGGCCTTCATTAATGCCGAAGCGGTCGTTGCCCTGGCAGATGCTATAGATAATGGTGTGATGCCGGTTGACAAAAATTTTACCCTCATTGACAAGGACGGAAAGTCCATGAACATCAGGGCAAGAATAGGGACAAGTTTCAAGGATGTTTTTGAACGTCTTAATATAAAAACAGAGCACGGTGACAGTATAATCCTCGGGGGGCCCATGAGAGGCAGGAGCGTATATATGGAGGACATGCCCGTCAACTACAACACTGACGCCATAATTATTCAGCATAAGGATGATATCACAGAAAATGTAGATATACCATGCATAAACTGCGGTGAGTGCGTGAGGGCCTGCCCCGCCGGCATCCAGGTCAACATGCTTGTGCGTCTTCTTGAAAACGGACTCTATGACGAGGCTGCACGGGAATATGATCTCATGTCATGTATAGAATGCGGGTTATGCACTTATGTCTGCACGGCAAGGATCCCTGTCTTCCATTATATTATGCTCGGCAAGGCCGAACTGGCAAAGCAGAAAAGCAGGGAGGTGTCCAATGGCTGATCGTAAACTTTTTGTGGCTTCACATGCGCCTTTCTGGCACAACGGCAGCGGGGTATCCTCCAGGAGTTTTAATATGATCCTGGCGGCCATGCCCGCGGTTATCATGGGGATAATGCAGTTCGGGGCCTCAGCCCTGGGCGTAGTTGCCCTGTCAGTATCATCGGCAATGCTATGGGAGCTTCTCATGAACCGGCTGATGAAGCGACCCGTGAGCATAGGAGACGGCAATGCCGCCGTGATAGGTCTGATATTCGGCATGCTCCTTCCCTCTGTCATGCCATGGTGGGCAATATTGACCGGGACCTTTATAGCTATTGTAGTAGGCAAACAGATATTCGGGGGCATAGGATGCAATCCGCTTAATCCTTCTCTTGTCGCGGTGGCTATACTGACCCTATCGTGGAACTCATTGCTGGATTTTGACGAGGCACTCCTGAACTTCGACCCCGGTTTTTATATGGTTTATCCACTGGGGGCGTTGAAGCATTTCGGGGTGTCGGCAATCTCCAATTACAATATTCAGGACCTAATTATGGGGAGACAGTCAGGGGGCATCGGCTCGACATTCGGCCTCGGACTTATCATCGGAGGCGTGTATCTTATAGCCAGGGGCCATATCAGATGGGAGATATCAGTATCATTTCTTGCCGGCATATTTCTTACATCATGGATATTCAACATAGCAGATCCCTCCAAATACACGGGGCCGGTTTTTCATGTTTTTACCGGTTACACACTGATAGGCGCGTTTTTTCTTGCCACAGAAGATTCTTCATCCCCTGTAAACTTTATACCCATGCTGCTTTACGGGTTTATAGGAGGGATAATCACAATCCTTATACGTAATATAGGCGCATTTGCCGACGGCACGGTCTTTGCCATTCTGATGATGAACATAGCCAATCCGCTCCTCGATAGAATAAAGCCAAGGGCCATGGGAAAGGGGATAGAGTATGCGTGAGATGATCAAGCTTTTTGTTATTGTCACCCTTTTCAGTGCCATATCCGGAGGGCTGCTTGCAACGGTTAAGAGCGCTACACAGGAGAGGATTGAACTCCAGCAACTTACCTATGTAAAGGGACCTGCTATAACCCAGATCCTGGAAGGCTGTACAAATAACCCCATTGAGGACCGTTTTAAGCTTAATCATAGCGGCAGTTCCATAGATTTTTTTATAGGTGAATTTGACGGCAAACGGAACACGATTGCCTTTGAAAATTACGGTAAGGGATTTGGCGGCAATATGGGGGTTATGGTCGCTATCAACACAGATACCGACCAGATCACAGGTATAGGGATTACAACCCACAGTGAGTCTCCGGGCATAGGGTCAAGGGCCAAGACTGATCCGGCCTTCAGCAGACAATTCAAGGGAATGTCCATAGATTCCGCCTTCAGGGTTAAGGCCGACGGCGGCGATATCGACGCCATCAGCGGAGCAACCGTAACCTCCAGGGGTGTGTCAGGGGCGGTAGCAGAAGTTGTTGAGATATATAAAAGGCTTAAGAATGAGATTCTCAAAAACGTCCAGGGTTAGAGAGGGAGAATATTTATGGCCAAAAGCGTAATGCAGGAATTTACAAAGGGATTGTGGGCCGAAATACCCCCCTTCAGGCTTGTATTAGGTCTGTGTCCCACACTTGCTATGACCCAAAGTTTTGCTAAAGGGGTAGGCATGGGGGTAGCGGTTACCTTCGTCTTGGTATTATCCAATGCCCTCATTTCCATGCTTCGGAACGTTATCCCGAAAAAGGTAAGGATAGCCTGTTTTATTATAGTAATAGCAACCTTCGTAACAATCGTTGAACTGCTGATGCAAGCCTACGCATATCCCCTGTTTACCCAACTGGGCATATTCTTACCCCTCATCGTGGTTAACTGCATACTGCTGGGAAGGGCCGAGGCCTTTGCGGCAAAGAATAGGGTAGTTCCCTCATTGGCCGACGGTTTGGGAATGGGTATCGGATTTACACTCTCCCTAAGTGCTCTCGCGGCATTCCGAGAGGTGTTTGGCGCCGGAACTCTGACCTTCCCATTCGTAGAATACAGTATACAGAATGTCCTGGGGGCGTCCTTTCAGCCCTTTACCTTCCTGGTAGAGGCGCCGGGGGCGTTCATGTGTCTAGGGCTTATGCTGTGCGTCATGAACCTTCTAGGAAAGAAATAATAAGAGGCAAGGAGAATTTAAATGGGTGATTATATCCTGCTGATGATAAGCTGTATATTTGTCAATAATATCCTCCTTATGCAGTATCTGGGGAATTGCCCCTTTATGGGCGTTTCAAAAAAGATGGAGACGGCTGTCGGCATGGCAATGGCTGTTGTTTTTGTACTTGTCATGGCCGGAGCCATTACGTGGGTGGTAAGTGAATTTGCCTTGAAAAGATTCGGGCTAGAGTATCTGCAGACGCTTTCCTTCATCCTTGTAATCGCGGCCCTTGTACAGTTTGTTGAGATGTTTCTGAGGAAGAGCATACCCGCCCTTTACGCGGGCCTGGGGATATTTCTGCCGCTGATAACCACAAACTGCGCTGTTATGGGCGTATGCCTGATAAATATAAGAGAGGAATATAATTTTCTT
>JAFGIC010000088.1 GCA_016929815.1 Deltaproteobacteria bacterium | reverse complement strand
CGAGAGAGTGGGCATTGATCCGGAAAAGGGCGGACAGTATCCAATGATCGGCGGGTCGGCTGCCGGGGGCTCCCAGGAGCACACAACCGGATTATGGCCTGTCGATTCAAACTGCTCCTCCAATATAGATGGATTGTTTTCCGCAGGCGACAGCTGCTGCACCTGGATGTGGGGTGCCATTATCCAGGGGCCCCCTCCCGGCCTTTCTCCGGCAGCCGTCACCGGGAAACGGGCAGGGGCCGGCGCTTCACGCTATGCCCGCGATATAGATGTAATTAAACTGACAGACAATGATACAAGTGTCTTCAGGGAACATGCATTCGGTTATTTAAGACGCCGTTCGGGTTTCAGCCCCCGTTGGGTCATTCAACTGCTTCAAAACTATATGATGCCGTATTATGTCCTGCATATCAAAAAGGCGGATCGACTTAACGCAACCCTGGAACTTGTAGGGTTTTTAAGAGATCATATGGTTCCGCGCATGCACTCAACATGCACACATGAACTTCGCCTGGCCCATGAAGCGGAGAATATGACAATAAACGCAGAGATGATCCTGCGGTCTTCTCTGTTCAGGGCCGAAAGCAGGGGATGGCATTTCCGCGAGGACTTCCCCTCTGAGCGTGATGAAGAATGGCTTGCATGGTCCCTGTTATGGCGGGATGAAAATGGTAAAATGTGTATTCGCAAGGAGCCCGTTCCAAAGGAATGGCGTCCTGTGGCCGGAACAGCATACCCGCCCAGGTGGCTTGCATGGGAGCATCCCCACAACATTAACAGCAACAGCAGGTAGATAATATGTCAATACAACCTATTAATAATGAAAAATGTGTCGGCTGTAAGCTTTGCGTATATGCCTGCCCTGTGGATGTGATCAGGATGGGTCCGGACACAGAAAAGGCCGTTGCCTTATACCCTGAAGACTGTATGTGCTGCGCCCTGTGCGAAGATGCGTGTCCGGTTGACGCTATATATGTCTCTCCGGAAAAATATGATCCTCTTATGGTCTCATGGCGATAATCGATAAATTCACCCGAACATCGAAATACGACCTCTTTTGATTTCAGCATCTGAGCAATCGCTAAAAATAAAGGGCTGAACAAAATCAGGGATATCGATTGAGACAGGAATGATATGAAACGCCTCAAAATTCCGGTTAATACATCCTGTACAAAAGGCGCCTCTGCCATAAAAACGGCTGAATAGATCGACAGTTACGGTATCCCGATATTACATCATATCCAGTTCAATCTGCTTCAGCTCCTTGACCTGGTCCCTCAGCCGCGCCGCCTCTTCAAACCTCAGTTTTTTTGCCGCCTCCTTCATCTTTTTTTCAAGGTCCTTTATCATGTCTCTGATCATCTCGGGCCTGAAATACTCACCTGCCTCTTCGGCAACAACGGGCGCGGTCACATAATCCGCCTCATAGACCGAGCCTAGTATATTATCTATATCCTTGCGTATGGACTCCGGTGTAATATTGTTCTGCTCATTGTATTCAAGCTGCATCCTTCTTCGGCGTGAGCTTTCCTCCATGGCCCTCTGCATGGAACCGGTCACCTGGTCGGCATAGAATATTACAGACCCGGCCACATTCCTGGCGGCCCTTCCGCTTGTCTGTATAAGTGACCTCTCAGAGCGGAGAAACCCCTCCTTGTCAGCGTCCAGTATCGCCACAAGTGAGACCTCGGGCAGGTCAAGCCCTTCCCTGAGAAGGTTGATCCCAACAAGGACATCAAAGACACCCAGCCTCAGGTCCCTTAGAATTTCCATCCTCTCTATGGTTTTAACATCCGAATGGAGATACTGGACCTTTATCCCAAGTTCGCTCAGGTATTCCGTAAGATCCTCGGCCATCCTCTTGGTGAGTGTCGTGACAAGCACCCGTTCATTTCGTCCGACCCTTTCCCTTATCCTTCCGATGAGGTCATCCACCTGGCTTGATGCGGGGCTGACAATTATCTCCGGGTCGGTAAGGCCTGTGGGCCTTATGATCTGCTCTGCCACGGCGCCGGCCATTGCAAGTTCATAGGGACCGGGCGTTGCCGAAACATATATAGTCTGTTTCTTCTTTGCCTCAAACTCCTCGAACCTCAAAGGCCGGTTGTCGAGCGCCGATGGAAGCCGGAAACCGTATTGAACCAGCGTTTCCTTCCTTGACCTGTCGCCCCTGTACATGCCGTTGAGCTGCGGGACCGTTATATGGCTCTCATCAATAAACACAAGACAGTCCCTTGGAAAATAGTCAAGGAGCGTCGGGGGCGGCTCGCCCGGGGCCCTTCCTGTAAGGTGCCTTGAGTAGTTTTCTATGCCGTTGCAGTAACCCATCTCTATCATCATCTCAAGGTCAAAGAGGGTCCTCTCCTCTATCCTCTGGGCCTCGATCAATTTATCGTTTGAACGGAAATACTCCATACGCTCCTTCAGCTCTTCGCGTATGTCTGCCATGGCCTTCTCGCGTATCTCAACCGTAGTGACATAGTGTGTTGCCGGGTATATGGTGATCCGGTTAAGATCCTTCAGGGACTTGCCCGTAAGGGGATCTATCTCCTGTATGGTCTCAACCTCATTGCCGAAGAATGAAACGCGGATGGCCTTGTCCTCTTCATAGGCGGGAAATATATCCAGTATATCGCCCCTGACTCGGAACCTTCCCCTGTAGAAGTCATAGTCGCCCCGTTCATAAAGTATCTCTACGAGCCTCTTTACGGCATCCTCCCTTGAAAAGGTTGTGCCCCTTTCAAGGTAAAGGATCATATTGTGATAGACCTCGGGAGAGCCCAGTCCGTATATGCATGAGACGCTCGCCACAATAATAACATCGTCCCTGTCCAGGAGCGACCTGGTGGCCGAATGCCTCATCTTGTCGATATTTTCATTTATGCTGGAATCCTTCTGTATGTATGTGTCCGACTGCGGGATATAGGCCTCGGGCTGGTAATAATCATAGTAGCTTACAAAATACTCAACGGCATTTTCAGGGAAAAGCGTCCTGAACTCCCCGTACAACTGGGCCGCGAGTGTCTTGTTGGGTGCGATGACAAGTGTAGGCTTCTGCGCGCGCTCTATGACATGGGCCATTGTAAAGGTCTTGCCTGAACCTGTGACGCCCAGGAGCACCTGGTGTTCAAGCCCCTTCTCAATGCCAGAGGCAAGGTCTTCAATGGCCTGAGGCTGATCGCCGCAGGGTTTGAGGGATGTAGTCAGTTTAAACATAGCAAAAGTGTTCTGATAAAATTATTATTTTATGTCTAGGGCAGTGATTAGAGCAAACGGGCGCAAGGCACAGGGTGTAAGGCGCAAGGATGCGGATAATTTGAAATATCAAATTTGAGATCTGAAATTATTTGTCAGGCCATGCACCTTAAGTCTTGTTTTTCTATCCTTCCCTTGTGCCTTGCACCCTGCGTCTTGTGCCAGTCTGATTGATCACAGAAGTTTCTGAGTCTATTCACCCCGTCAAGATCCCTAAGCCGTCGCCCTCCTCCACTTCGTCCCCTGTGGCGTATCCTCTATGACAACGCCTATCTCCTGCAGGGTCTTTCTGACCGCGTCCGCCCTGGCCCAGTCCTTGCCCGCCCTGGCATCCGCCCTCTCCTTTATCAGTTTTTCAACCTCTTCAACGTCGATATCGGAAGAAGACGCAATGGAATCCAGAAACTCATCGGGATCAGCCTGCAGTATCCCGAGGACATCCGCGACTGCCAGGAGATTTGACCTTTCATTATCCAGTCTCTTCAGCAGATCGCCATCAGGCATATCCGCGCCTTCATCCATGAGCCTGTTTATCTCCTTGACCCTCTCAAATATAAGGCCTACCGCTCCCGCCGTGTTCATATCGTCATCCATAAAGGCCACAAACTGTCTTACAAATTCATCCTCCTCTTCCCCGGTAAAAACCCTTCCCCTCCCGGAATCCCTGTTCGATTCCGGCCTGCCTATCAGCGCTTCCAGTCTCTGGAGTGTCCTGTATATCTTTACAAGACCTGACTG
>JAFGIC010000087.1 GCA_016929815.1 Deltaproteobacteria bacterium | reverse complement strand
CGCCGGCATTAAAGACACTCACCAGGATGTCATAGACAAAGTCCTCAACGCCTTTCGCCATCCTTTCCCTTATATCTTTAGGAAGACCGAACAGTTTATTCTCAAAGGGAAGGTTGAGCTTCTTGTAATCCCCGCCCTTTATGGACTTTGAGTTTGCGTATTCCACCATCTCATTCCACAGTTTATCGGTGATGCCGCTGTCGGTCAGTTTCACAAAATTGCCCTGCTCGTCCTGGAATGCGTTGCCGTATTCATTAACCTTCAGCCCCCAGGATATCATCTGAAGGGCCGTAGCCACATTGGCCTTGGTAGTGGCCGTCTCCCCGGCAATTCTCCTGAGCCTGTCGGAATTGTTTCCGCTTGTCCCATGCTGGGCGCCTGATATATTGTACGGTTTAAGCGCCTCGTGTATCTCCTTTGTCAAGTGCACCTGTATGCCCTGGTCACTCTTTTCTATCCCGTGGGTTGTCCCGTTGTTAAGTGCGATCCAGTCCGGGAAGATTTCGTGTGCATTAAGCCCCCGGATCAGAAAAAGGGCCTCGGGCACTGTTGAAAGACCTTCCTTGCCCTTGATCTCACCGACCTCCGTCTCATACCCCGCCCATTTCGGCAAGTATGGATTGAGTTCAAGATTGGCAAGCAAATTCTTATCATCCGGGAGATGCGATGCATCAATAGCTATGGATGTAATACCCGCATCAAATATGCTCGGAATCTCCGTCTTGGCCTTTTCAATATCCTTGTCATTCTTGATGCTGTAATGGTCCGCATGGATGGCGACAGGTATTGTAATGCCCAGTTCATTGCATACTGCATCCACCTGCATTGCCATGTTCCAGAAACTTACGGCGCAATATGCCCCGGAGCCGCCTTCCGACTTGGCGATTTCTATGATGATGGCGGCATTCGCCCTCTGCGCTGCCTGAAGTGCGCCTCTGATTACAAAGTGGCTCCTGCCGTTGGCCGCGATGGTCATGGCCTTGCCCTTTGCCAGCATGGCCCTGTCAATAACCTTCCCGCTGACTATCAGGGCCTTTGAATTGGGAAACAGTTTCCGGATATTAGGCGGACGTCCTATCTCAACAGCTTTTTCAAAATCTTTTGCATTCAATTCTGCAGACATGTTACACCTCCATGATATTATTTTATTATTTTTTGCCGATTGGTGTCCATGCTAAACATACCTTGCAGGGGCTGGCCTTCAAAAAACCTACAAATACATATTATATTTTTAAAACACTGCACATGGGCTGTCAAGAGACATATTTTAAATGTTTTGAATGTCAATCTTTAATAATTCAAATTAAAGGATATATCCCTTGCTATTGTTTTATTAGGCTTATTAAATACATGATATTTCTTATGTTTGACAAAAGATCGAAAATATCTTATCAGTATTGGTTCATATTTCAAAGGCCTGCGGTGAAACCCTGCGCTTTTGAAAAAACAGGAAAGCTATCAAGGAGACCAATTTAAAAAATGCCACATTCCGTTATTACAGGGACAGGAAGTTTTATCCCGGAAAGGGTAATAGATAACAGTTATTTTCTTAAAAATGAATTTTACACCATTAACAAAGAAAAGATACAGAAGACAAATGAAGAGATAATAAATAAATTCCACGAAGTAACATGCATAAGGGAGAGACGTTACGCCGACGACAGCGTGTCCACATCCGATATCGCCTATGAGGCCGCTGAAATGGCACTTGAGGGAATCGACAGAGAAAGCCTCGACTGTATAATCGTTGCCCACAATTACGGAAATGTTGAGCCCGGATGCGGCAGGGCTGACATGTGTCCTTCCCTGGCTTCCAGGGTAAAATATCGTCTCGGCATCGAAAATCCCTTTACTGTTGCCTTTGACGTCCCCTTCGGGTGTCCGGGGTGGCTTCACGGCATAATCCTCGCCGACTATTACATAAAGTCCGGGGACGCGAAGAAGGTTCTTGTTATAGGCGCAGAGATATTATCCAGGGTGATCGACTGGCATGACATAGACTGTATGATTTACGCCGACGGCGCCGGCGCAGCCCTGGTGGAGGCTACTGAAGAGGAATGCGGAATCCTTTCCCATGTCACCAGGTCCGACACGAAAGATGCAGTGCATATGATATGGAACGGCAGATCGTATGACCCCAATCACGAGGGAGATGAGATATATCTCAAGATGCACGGCCATGATATATACAGATACGCGCTCAGGCACGTGCCTGAGACAGTTAAGATGAGCCTTGACAAGGTAGGCATGACCCTTACGGATGTAAAAAAGGTCCTCATTCACCAGGCAAATGAGAAGATGGACCACGCAATACTTAAGAACCTCTTCAAGCTGTACGGCGTCAAGGAGATACCCGAACATATCATGCCCCTTACTATCGCGTGGCTGGGGAACACATCTGTTGCAACCTTGCCCACCATGTTTGACCTCCTTCAGAGAGGAAAGCTGAACAACCACAGGCTTCATTCAGGGGACATAGCGGTATTTGCCTCCGTAGGGGCTGGGATGAACATCAATTCACTGGTTTACAAGATGCCATAAAAAACAAGTATATGTAATAATATCTTGTCAAAATGTTCACAGATCAATTATCATTTAGAAAATGACAAATTCAAAATCACTCTAAAACGAAGGGACGCAGTAATGATTAAAAGGATAACCAGACGTCAGTTTCTAATTTGCCTTGCACTTGTCGGAGCAAGGACAGCAACAGGCAATATATCTTTCGCGTCCGTTAAAAAGGGCGCCTGTTTCTCCTTTGCCGTATTAAGCGACCCGCATTCAACCACAGATTCATGGATTAATGCACTTACAGAGGCTAGGGACCTGAAGATAAACCCTCCACCCGAATATGGCCACCCGGATTTTCTTCTTATTACCGGTGATACGAATCCTATTGATGTTAATTATGAGGGTTATAACACTGTATTTAAAAGTTCAGATAAAAAGCCGATTTTTCTTCCTGTAATAGGCAATCATGAAGCGGACGACAGCGGCGGTTTTCCCGGCATGGGACCGATGGGAATGGGCATAGGAATGCCGCCCCAGGGACAGGAAGGTATGCAGCCAGGCATGGGAATGCCGGAGGGTGCAGGAGGACCGGCCGATCAGGGCGGACAGTCCGGCATGGGCGGACCCCAAGACATGGGAAGAGGATCGGACGGGACAATGACCCGGGCCCCCGGCAATCCGCAGGGCAGGTATCCGGACATAGGAGATAAATCCATAATAGATATGGAATTTATCCGCGACAAGATTATATCCTCCATTCCCGGCATAGTACGCATAAGCGAAAATTCATGCACCTACTATTATGATCACGAGAATATCCGTGTAATATCCGTCGATGCTTACAGTGGCGAGGCGGGTACCGGGGGCGTCATTGATGATAACGGGAGAAAATGGACAGAAGATGCGATCAAGTCCGCCCCCTCATCTATAGACCATATCTTTATCGCTTTTCATGCCCCTGCCTTTCCAAGAGTTCGGCATACTCATGATTCCTTCAACGCTGACCCTGAACAGAGAAACGCATTCTGGAACATGCTCGTATCCCATAAGGACAAGGTCAAAGCAGCATTCTGCGGTCACAGCCACCACTACGCCCGTATGAGAGTGCTTGATCCGGCTGGGACGGCGGCAAATGATTTGAACGCCTACCCGGATGAAGAGGGAGGGATATATCATATAGACTCAGGTTCAACAGGAAACGGCAGGAAAAACACCTTCGTCAGGGTCATGATAGAGGGAAAGAATATCTATTTCAGGGCCTATGAGGCTGAAAACGGCAAGGATAAACCCTTTGCTCTCAAGGATGAGTGGGGTATAATTAAATAAAATTGGCGCAAGGTTATTAAGACCGGAGGGCAGTCGGTAAAGTACCTGAAGCGGGGAGACATCAAATTCAGGGAGGTCCCGGACAGGGGCAAGCCGGATCCCGGTGCAGACCATGTCCTTTTTCATTCCTTCGGTATAACCCCATCGCTGCCAGGGGTATAAGGCCATTATATTGCGAATCCCATATACACTATTGAGGCCAGGGTCCCCGAAAACGGGCTGAGAAAAAGATGATCCTGTCCCCTGACGGAATCTTTAACACCCCTCTTCCATTTTGTCCAGCAGTTCAAGGAGCAGCACAAGAGAAGAACCTAGTATCATAAGAATCCCCGCAATCGCGATACCCAACCCTATGGAATAGGCCTGCCCCATATACCCCAGGAGGGCAGGAAAGATGCCTCCCCCTATTAAGAAGGCGACAGGCGTGGTCCAGGATGTGACCAGGCTGCGGAGGTTCGGCTGGACAGTCCTGGAAAGTGCCGCAAAGGCAGCCGGGAAAAAACACGCGACCGCTGCCGGCTCAAGAAATATAATCACATTGAACCAGACGCCGGAGATGGTGCCCATTAAAACCATCAAAGCGCCTGATATAATAAGGGAGGCTGCCATAGTGCGCTTTTCTCCGAACCTGTCTGTCATCCACCCTCCGGCAAATATCATAAAAAAGGTGGATATCTGGGAAAGACCAACCATTGTGTTTGCCAGTTCCTGTCCGAACCCATGTTCCTTCACCAGATATAATGGAAGCATGGTGTAAATGCCCAGATTGCCCCCGATCCCGAGGGCGAAGAGGGTCAGCATAAACCAGAAAGACCTCTTAGCAAGGATAACCTTGATATTTAAAAAATTGGGCTGATCGCCCGGAAAATTGCCCAGGGCCCCGAAACGAGCGAGGAGAATGCCGCTTATTATCAACGCGCAGGCAATCCATGCCAGGATCGCCCTCCAGGATATCCAGGGCAGGAGAATCGCCGCAAGAAGAGGCCCGAGGATAAGGCTGAGGGGAGGTGCAGTCTGTTGCACCGCAAGGGCCTTGCCCCAATCCTGCCTGCTCACAATCGCGGTAATAACGGCCATGTTTGAGGGGAGATTGAACCCTGCAGCAATTCCCAGGAGAAACATGACAATCCGAACAACACCAATGGTGCCGGAAAAAACACATGCAATAAGGACAATCCCGGCGCCCAGGACAGAGATTTCCAGTGCACCTTTGTGGTTTGCCCTTGACGAGATAAAACCTGATCCCATCGCCCCTGCTGCAACCCCTATAGACCCGAAGAGGAAGATTGATCCTGCCTGGGCCGTGGTAATGCCGAGATCGCCCGAGAGCGATGGAAGCAGGGGGGCAAATATAAACCTGCTAATAAAGGAGAGAAAAAACAGGAAGGTAAGAAATATGATCTTACCGACAGCATCAATGAAGGACACAGGTATCGGACAGGCTTTATCTGTCATAAATATTCCTTTTTTACCCGGACCTCCACGGCCTTAACATGGCACGGCAGGCCTTCATATTCGCCTATGGCCTTAATAGCTGCAAACATATCTTCCATAGCCTCCTTATCAAGTCTGCCGAAGGATGAGAATTTGAGCATATCCTTGCATGTTACTCCGGAGAACCTTTTCGCAAACCCGTTTGTGGGCAGCACAGCCGTGATGCCGATCATATAATTGGCAGAGGAAAAGGTCGTATAAGGTCCCACAAGGATCTCCCCCGTGTTTTTAACCTCATCGAGTGCAACCTTTTCATTTTCCGGATTGCACCATATCATCAGGTGCTCCGGCGCATATTCATTAATGACCTCACATGTCTCCTTGACATCCCCTGTAATCACTATAGCGCCGAACCCGCTGTCGCCGAATACCGACAGGAGGTTGGTCTTCCTGGGCTCCTGCACCTCATGGATGACGACGCCAAGCTGTTCCCTTACCCTGGCGGCCAGGGATTCCGAGGGCGTTACAAGCACAAAAGATGAATCAGGCCCGTGCTCCGACTCGCTTATCATGTCATAGGCGATGGTTAAAGGGTCTGCTGAATCATCCGCAATGATTGCCCCCTCCGTGGGCCCTATTCCCACAACAGTTCGCTTACCGTATGAAAAGGCAGTGCTCATCGCCGCTGCTATGGCATTGGGTCCGGGGCCGAAGATCCCGTCCGACTCGGGTACGGATTCGGTCCCGATTGCCATGGCGGCAATGATGGCTACTCCATTGCCCACGACAAACCCGTCCGCACCTGCAAGCCTGGCCGCAGCCACTGTTGCCGGGTCACACAGTCCCTCCGATGTGGGAGGCATGCCCACTATTATCCTTCCCACCCCGGCGACCTTTGCGGCAACCGTAAGCATAAGGGCGCTGGAAACAAGCGGGCCCTTTCTGGCAGGGACCCAGAGTCCCACACAGGAAAGCGGCGTGCATTTTTCACCGACTATGGCGCCGGTCCTGATTTCCTTCTGCCAGAACGGTTCAGGCATCATGGCCCGATTGACCTGACCGATATTTTCAATGGCGTTATCAATAGCCGAACGCAATTCAGGCGTCAGACCCTGAATGCATTTATCCGCATAGGATTCATCAATAGAGATCCGGGGAATCTCAACCCTGTCGAACCTCTTAGTAGCTTTCTTAACAGCCTGATCCCCTCTTGTCTGCACATCTGAAAAGATATCCTGTACATCCTTAATCAGCGCCCTGTCAAAGAGCCTGCTGCGCCCTTCCAGCCTTTTCCAAAGACGCTCCCTTTCTCCAGGATATGCAAAAACAATTTCTTCGAACAAAATATGCTCCTTTATCTATTTCATTATTAAAAGACTCAGCGCCATTACAAGCATCCCGGCAACAAGGCCCAGGATACTGTCATGACCCCGTCCATAGGCCCTGCTGGCAGGCAGTAGTTCATCAAGGCTTATATAAACCATTATGCCCGCCACCCCGCCGAAGAGGATGCCCATTACGTGTGACGGTATTAATCCGGCTTCGCCTCCTATAAACAACCTCATTGTTAAAAAGGCGATTATTGCGCCGACCGGCTCAGCCAGACCGCTGAACAGAGAGTACACAAACGCCTTTCTGCGGTTTCCTGTCGCATAAAATATGGGTACAGCCACGCTTATGCCCTCCGGTATGTTATGTATGGCTATGGCCACAGCGATTGCAATACCAAGGGAGGGATCATGCAAGGCAGCAAGAAAGGTTGCCAGTCCTTCGGGAAAATTATGAATGCCGATCGCCAGGGCCGTAAACAGCCCCATCCTCATAAGGTTTTTTTTGTAGATATTATAATCGTGCATTCCGTAGGAAGTCTCTCTGCCGGTAATATTGCACACCGACATAGCCTCGGGAAACGGCGCGGAAGGGTCATGCAGAGGCGCGGTCTCCTCTTCTGAGTGGATTTCATGTGGGTTGCCGGCTGCAGGGATCAGGTTGTCCACAATCCCTATCAGGAGCATGCCCCCGAAAAAGGATGCCGCGTTTAACCAGTGGCCCCAGTAATCGCCGTATCTTGTTATAAGGGATTCAGTACCCTTAATAAAGATCTCCACAAAAGAGACATAGAGCATGACCCCGGCGGAAAAGCCCGTGGCTACAGAAAGAAACCGGTAATCGGTCCTTTTTGCCATAAAGGCAATAGTGCTCCCTATACCTGTGGCAAGGCCAGCGAAAGTGGTAAGACCTATTGCAATCCAGACGTCTCTCATCGCTCCCCTCCTTATTTTTAAGATTGAATGTCATGCTTGCGCTGTCCCGTCATTATGCTGTGATGTCGGCCATAGAAGACATAGATCAGTATGCCGACCAGCATCCATAGGCCGAGCCTCAGCCAGTTTGCGGGGGGGAGCGAAAACATAAGCACGAGACAGAACAGAATGCCCATCACCGGGACAAGAGGAGACCAGGGACAGCGGAATGGTCGTTCCGCCTGAGGATCGACATAACGCATAACGAGGACTGAAGAACATACAATAATAAAGGCAAAAAGCGTACCTATGTTGACAAGCTCCGCAAGTATCCCCAGGGGGATAAAGGATGCCATGCCCCCGACCGCTATGCCCGTTATGATGGTGGACTTCCATGGGGTGCGGAACCGGGGATGAACCGCCCCGAAAAAACTTTCAGGCAAAAGCCCGTCCCTGGCCATTGCCAGGAGCACCCGCGGCTGGCTGAGCATCAGTACCAGCATCACCGATGTAATTCCTGCTACAGCACCCAGGGAAACAATAAACTGCCCCCAGCGCAACCCGACACGCGCGAAGGCATCGGCTACAGGCGCATCCACATCGATCTGGTTATAAGGAACCATGCCCGTGAGGACTATAGACACAGCTATATAAAGGACAGTACATACAACAAGCGATGTAATAATGCCGAAAGGGACATCGCGATTAGGATTGCGCGCCTCTTCAGCGTGAGTTGAGACTGAATCAAAACCAATATAAGCAAAATAGATTATAGCAGCGCCTGCCATAACCCCGACAGGCGCTCCGTCAGCCCCTGTCTGCCCAAATATCGTTTTACCGAATACGCCTATCCCCGACCATCCGAATGGCGCAAAGGGATGCCAGTTAGCCGGATCGATATAGAAGGCGCCTGCGCCTATTACCAAGAGCACTACTGAAACCTTTATGGCCACCATAAGGTTATTGAAGCGGGAACTCCCTTTGATGCCGATAACAAGGACAATTGTCAGGATCGCCACGATTACCAGCGCAGGGAGATCAAACCAGCTTCCTGTACTGAGGAATTCACCCGTGCTGGGATCGAAATCAAACGGCGCTGTCGAGATGACATGAGGCGTCTTAAGGCTGAACATACCTATAAAATTCTGAAAGTATTTTGACCAGCCATGAGCCACCGATGCTGATGCTACAGTGTACTCCAGGACCAGATCCCATCCAATGATCCAGGCTAACAGCTCGCCCAGTGTAGCATAGGCATATGT
>JAFGIC010000086.1 GCA_016929815.1 Deltaproteobacteria bacterium | reverse complement strand
TGATATAAAGAAAAATATATCAACTTTTATGCATTTCAAGTACCGAATGCACTTCTTCAGCGCATAAAAATAAGAGTTGACTATTCCAGTCTGATCAATGATATAAGGGCGCCATGGGCACTACAGATTATTTAATGGAAAACCCGGAAGAAGAGATCCGCCTAGAAATCAAAACAGACCCCAGGGCGGTCAGAGAAGAGGCATGCTGGTGCGGCCTGAAGCCGGGTATGAGGGTGATGGATGCGGGATGCGGCCCAGGCATGATAACCTCAATTCTTTATGATATGATCCAGCCCGGAGGCAGTATTACTGGCGTGGATTATTCTGAAGAGAGGATCAAGTATGCCAAACAGCACTATGCCGATGATTCGGGAATTGATTTTCGAGTTCATGACCTCAGATCTCCAATTGAAGATCTTGGCATGTTTGACCTCGTCTGGGTCAGGTTTGTACTGGAATACAACCTGAGAGAGAGTACTGACATCGTCCGGAACCTTACACATTGTCTTAAACCGGGAGGCTGTCTTTGCCTGCTGGATCTCGACCATAACTGCCTCAACCACTATGAACTGCCTGTCAGGATGGAAGAAGCCCTCTTTAAGCTCATGAAAAGGATGGAGCAGGAATTTAATTTTGATCCCTATTCGGGACGTAAATTATATTCCTATCTGTATGATATGGGTTATGAGCACATAACCCTGGATCTTGTGCCGCATCACCTTATCTATGGAAAAGTAAAGGACTCAGATGCCTTTAATTGGCTCAAAAAGACGCAGATAGCCGCAATCAAGGCGCAGGATATCTTTGAAAACTACCCGGGGGGAAGCAAGGCATTTTTTGCGGATTTTGTCCATTTCTTCAATGATCCCAGACGCTTTACTTATACATCTTTGCTTCTATGCAAAGGGACCAAACCGCTCCTATCCCCTTGAACTGAAAGAGATCCCTCTCTGAAGACACTCAATCCAAACACTTCAATACTGTCCCTCTTCCCGCGTATCTTCTGCTGTCCCAGGTTCATGATGCTTTTATTCCATGGATGATCATTGTCTATCTTATCTAAGACATCCCGGCTCATCACAATGGGAAACGCCTCAAATTGTTTTGTCAATTCCTGAAGTCGGGCGGCGGTGTTGACCGTATCGCCAATGGCGGTATATTCCATCTTTGTCTGGGAGCCAAGATTCCCGAGGATAGCCTTTCCCGTGTGAAGGCCGATACCTATTCCCATCGGGCTGTCTCCCAAAATCAGACTGCTGGACAGATCCAGTAACCTGCATGCCGTGTTAAAGCAGACTGCCGCGTGATTTCCCAACGGCTCGGGAGCCCCGAAGATAGCCAGAAAGCCGTCTCCGGTATATTTATTAATATGACCGTGTTCTTCACTGATTATACGGGAACATTTCTCAAAATAATCATTCAGGAACAGTACCACATCTCCAACATCCATATTTTCGGAGCTTGATGTAAAACCCCTTATATCTAAGAAAAGCACCGAAATGGCCGCCTCTTCCCCGCAAAAAAGATCCACATCTTCTGACACATAATTTCTAATAACAGACGGGGGGACATACCTCTCAAATAATTTCCTGATATTCCGCTCCCGTTCTTTGCTTGCCTTGAGTTCCTCGTAAGACATTGCATTATTGATGCTAATGGCAACCTGACGTGATACGCCTGTTAACAGAGACATATCACTTTGACTGAGAGTCCTTTTGGATCTAAGATTATCCACAAGGATTATTCCAAACGACCTCTGCTCATAGACCAATGGAACGCATATGAATGACTGGGCCCCCGTTTTTTTCATAAATTCGAGACTTCTTGCTGAAAGATCCTTTTCTATCTCTGAAACATCATTTACAAGAAAGGGTCTTTGCTTTCTAAACGCCTCGACCGCCACTCCTTTGGAGGCGGGGCGATCCAGGTGAAAATCGGACCCTTTCAAAACATTTTCTATATCAGTATCATACCCGTAACCTACCCTGTATATAAGACGGGTCTCTTCCTTGTTAACAATCCAGATTCCACCGCGATCATAATCCAGGAGCTTTTTCATGGATTCTATGACGGATTTAAACAGATCGTCGACATCTAAAATCTTGGACGTGGCCTGGCCTATCTCCTTTACAAGAAGTGTGTCATTGTATCGCCGGTTAATCTCGTTTAAAAGGAGCCTTGCGGCATTACTCTGATCCTTAATATTTCGAACAAGTTCATTCTTCTCAACCTGCTCTGAATAGATGGCAATTCCAAGAATAACAGAAGCGAAGAAAAATATTAGACCCGCATAGTAGATGGGCGGAACAAAGAAATAGAGCGCCGCCAAAGCTAAAACCGCGAGGGAAATGAGAAAAAAACGGACGCGTCTCCACATGAATGAGGGAGTTTTTTCCCAGGAGATAATATAACGACATGTTTCATCGCCCCTGTGAAGGCAAGTTGGATGTTCGATATTGGCATACCTGTTCGTGAATAGCTTTGTGAGGGCCTCAAACTGACCCCACCTGTTATCACACTGATAGGGCCTTTCGGTAACGCCGGGATTTGGAGTAGCCGACGCCTCTACTTTATTGGGGCCCAGCTTTTTTATCTTGAGGGTAAATGCGCGGCTAAGATGCGGGACTATCTTTTCAAGGAACCAGTACGCGTCGGAGGGCGTCATGAATCCCATTATATACTGTTTTAAAGGCCCTGACGCCTCTGATGAGGCCATGTAACGCCCAACCTCACGGGAAATGTTCGGATTTTTCGTTTCCTTTAACAATCGTTCATGAAAACGGTCTACCTGCCATTGACTGAACCAGTGCCCCTGATCCTCTATTTCATATCTGTTAATGTATGCATGATTGAGAATAGAATCTATGTCCGCCTCTGGATGAAATTTTTTAACGTATTCAATATAGTTTTTTATCAACCTGCTGTTATAGAGAGGCTCATCGATTCGTGAGGAAATAGAGGAAGATGACATATCGTGATCCCTTATAAAGATATTCCCGTTATAATGAAAATTTTTGAGACAGCCTCAAGCTGACCTCTCCGGTTTTCGCATTGATAGGGTTTTTCAAACACCCCTGGATTGGGGAAAACAGAAACCTCTACTTTATTAGTGTCCAGCTTTTTGGTCTTGATAGTAAGGCGCGCGTAAGGAGCGTAGAAACCTTCCCTAACAAGCTATACGCTGCTGATGGAGTCATAAATCCCAGCAGGTATTCTCTTACTCGTCCCAGCGACACCGAGGATGCTGAATAACGGCCCGCCTCTCTCGAAATATTCAGATTACCTGTCATCTTGTTCATTAACTGGTGAAAACGATCTATCTGCTTCTGGCCAAACCAATGCCCCTCGTCTTCCAGTTCATATGTGTTGATAAATGAGTAGTTTAGAATGGAATCTATACCTATTT